>JBNMNM010000163.1:0-6618 GCA_051275585.1 bacterium
ACAGGAAAAAAATTGCAGTATAAAAATCGTGCTCTTAGCCAAGACGAATTAAAATTTTCTATGGTTATTAAAGGTGGTTCTTATGGAAGTGCTGCAAAACATTTAGATCCTAGGTTCCGATCTGTAAGTCAAATTGTATATCAATCTCGATTTCTGGGATTCCGTTGTGTTAAGAAGCCGTAAGCATTATTTGTTTTTTGATCACTTGTAGAAATAAAGGTAGTGATTTAGGTCTAATCTCAAACTTCTCTAAACTATATTGGTTAAGCTGGTCAATAAGGTTTTGAATTACAGTTGTTGGAATATTCTCAGGCAATTGGTTGGGATGGTCTGCATTTTGTGTTAACCATAACAGCTTAATCATTGCAGGTGTAAAGTCTGCATTGGAAAATGATGAACAATCAAAACAATATAATTCACCAAATTCATGATGGAGTTTATATTGTTGTTTTCGGAATTGAACATTTTTTTCTTTTTTGATCATTGTTGGTTGATTACAACTTGCACAATCATCATAACGAATTTGGAATCCACCATACATTAATAGTTTACTAAGAAACCATAAAACTAAAAGTAAAGGTGATTTAGAGTTCCAATGAAAAGCTAGGTTGTTATCTAGTATGTGGAAAAACTGAAGAGCAGAGTCATCTGAAACCGTTATTTTTTTGATGACTTCTAAAAAATAACTGTGGATCACAAACCGATGATAAGAAATTTTTTCAGAATCGATAAAAAGACTAGTTTGGAAGTTTTGAATTTGAATAAATTCCTTATGTTCTTGGTGTTGGTACTCCAGCAGTATTTTTTCACCTAAATTACAAGAAAATCCTTTTTTTGTTTTTTTTGCTTGATAAATAATACCTGTAATTTGTCCGTGTTGTGGTGATAAAAAAGTGACAATTAAGTCTGAACTGCGATAAGGTGTTTGACTAAGAAGAAAAACTTCTTCGTTATAAAAACGGTTTGAAGTATACATATAATTTCTTGATCATCCCAAAAATATCTATTATTAGAATAGGTGAAAGTTTACCCTATTATCTGATTCAATTGATCTAATGAGGAAAAAATGGCAATTAAAGTTCCTGTTGATGTGAACCCTGTACAACCAAAGGTTTATAGAAATGAGTATAATCGAGAAGGGTTCCAACATATGTTCTATGAAAAAATAGATATTGACCGACAAACTGGGGTTTTTCAACAGTGGTCGCAAACAAAGTATACAAGTACTAAATCTCCACTTTCAAATGGGCTTTGTACTTATGAGTATCCATAAGCACTAAACCAATTGTTATTCAAAAGTTTTTTTCCATTCTTGTGAATTTAGAATTTTTTGAATAACTTGTTGAGCAACCTCTTCTTTTTTTAGGAGAGGTAATTCTTCTACAGAATTTCTTCCCACAATTGTCACAATATTTGTATCAACATTAAATCCAGCTCCTACTTGAGCCACATTATTCGCAATAATAAAATCTGCATTTTTTCGTTCTAACTTGTCTTTTGCGTAATAAATCAAATCTTGGCTTTCAGCGGCGAATCCTACAAGAAACTGTTTCTCTTTTTTTTGTTTTCCTAAGTCTTTTAAAATATCAGGATTCTGAATTAATTTAATGTGAAGCTCCTCTTTCTTCTTTTGTTTGTGTTCTGATATCTCTTCTACTCGGTAGTCAGCAACAGCAGCCGTTTTAATGATTAATTGGCTATCATTAGAATGTTGAAATACTGCATCATACATCTCAAGAGCACTATTTACACAAATTACTTTGACTCCATTTGGAGGTGCAATTGAGACAGGTCCGCTAATAATAGTAACTTCTGCACCTAGCTGTTGACACTCTTTTGCAAAAGAGTAGCCCATTTTCCCTGAAGAGTAATTTGAGATATAGCGAACTGCATCAATTTTTTCTTGTGTAGGGCCAGCAGTCACTAAAACTTGGAATCCTTTTAGAGGTTGTTCTTGTTTTCTTAATAAAAACTGACTTATTGTTTGTATAATATGCTCTGGTTCTGCTAAACGTCCAACACTATTAAAACCACAGGCAAGAAATCCAGATTCTGGAGGAATAATTTGTACTCCACGATCTTGTAAAATTTGAAGGTTTTTTTGTGTTGCAGGATGATCCCACATATTTGAGTTCATTGCAGGAGCAATAAAAACAGGAGATTTACTTGCTAAAAGAACTGTTGATAATAGGTCATCAGCAATTCCATGAGCCATTTTTGCAATAATATTAGCAGTTGCAGGAGCAATCAAAATTACATCATGATTTTCTGCTAATGAAATATGTCCAATTTGATCCTCTTGTTCAGGGTCAAAAAGAGATGTTGCGACAGGTCGGTTTGAAAGAGTTTGAAAAGTTAAAGGTTGTACAAACTGCATAGCCGATTGTGTCATTATTACAGAGGTCTTGGCATTTTGTTTTTTAAATCCTCGTAAAATCTCTAAGGATTTATAGCTTGCAATTCCGCCAGTAACTCCTAATAAAATTTCTCGATTTGATAAACCCATAAAACTCCACAAAGTACTGTTTTTATTCGGGTGAAATTGTTTGATAAGAAGTGTAATAAGAGTGTTTCATCATAGCAAGTAAACATTTTTCAATAAAAATTCTTCTCAAGTCTTTTTAAATTCGTTATGCTATATGGCAATTCCTATTTTGCTAGGATCATTTTAAAATTTAGGGGTACTTACCTCAGTCAGTTGTTGGATTGATTCTCTTTACTGAGGATTAAAACAATGTTTTTAACTAAAATTTGGAAGTTTGAGATAGAGTATTTCCTTAATCAAAATTGAAGGAAATTTTTATCTGGACTTTTTACCACCCTACCTAAATGAAGGGGTTTTACGGAATTATCTGATGATAGAAGAACAAAAACAAAATTCAATTAGAAAAGATTCAGTTCAAGCTAATTTTCAGCTTTCTTTATTGTTACAGAAGGGGAAAAGCTGCCTATTTATTGATACATATCGCAAAAATTCAGGTATTGAACGATACTTTGGAATTATATCCTACAATGATAAGAAAAATGAAGTTTATCAACGGATAGGCGAAGAGAATATTATAATAAATGCAACGTCCTCATCAGTGAGAGAAAGTGCAGTATTTTATTCTAAAAATGAAGCTGTGAAGACATGGAACCGTCTTAATAATGCAAGTGTAACGGTAGAAGAGGTTGATGTTTTAGAGCAAAATGCAACTGAATTTTTACCCCAATGATGCATTTTTAGCATGAGGCAGGAGAACATGAATTTTAGCTCCAGCCTCCTGTTTCTCGATAATTTTGATTACACCATTATGCTGTTCTATAATTTCTTTTGTAATCTTTAAGCCTAATCCTGTTCCTCGTTCTCCTGCGGTTCCATAATTTGTAATTCGTGTGAAACGATCGAAAATTTTTGGAACAAGATCATGTGGAATTCCGACACCATTATCATCAACTTCAATTAATATTTCTTTCTGACTCTCTAAGATAGATACATTAATAATTCCACCTTCAGGTGTGAATTTTGTAGCATTCGTTAGTAAGTTATTGAAAACTCGAATTAAAGAATTTTTTGATCCTTTGATTTTTGTATCTTCAGGAAGATCATTTTTAAAACCAAGAGAAATGTCTTTTTGTTTTGCTAGGTTTTTTGTGTGAAGAATAGATTCTTTAATAATATCATTGATGTTGAGTGATGGATAATAGGTATTTGTTGTGACTGTTTTGGTGTGTAAAGAATTGAGTTCTAATAAGTCATTAATGAGTTCTAATAAAAAGGAACCTGATTTTTGAATTTGTTTTAAAAAATCATGTTGTTCATTTTCTTTGTGCTCATATTCTTCTTCGTTCATTTCTCGAAGAATATCAACAAAACCTAAGATACCATTTAAAGGTGCTCGTAAATCATGAGTGATAACCCCTAAAAGATTATCCTTTTGTTTATCAATTTTTTCTAATTCAAGAATTTTTTGGTTGAGTTTTTGATTAAGAAGTTTTGCCTCAGCATGCATTTTAATTCGAGAAAGAAGTTCTTCTTTTACAAATGGTTTTACAATGTAATCAGAAGCACCAGCTTTAAAGATATTTAGAACAGACGATTTCTCAGAAACTCCAGTAAGAAAAATAATGGCAAGATCTGTCATTTTTAAATCATTCCGAATGGCTTGACAGAATTCAACACCATTCATTCCAAGCATGGCATAGTCCGTAATCACAAGACTGATTTCATCTCGACGTTCTTTTAGAATTTCTAACCCTTCTTCTCCACTTTCTGCTTCAATAAAGTTAATTCCATCCTTTTTTAAAACTTGTACTGTAAGAAATCGAGCTGATTTACTGTCATCAACAATCAAAGCCGTTAAACCAGTCCACTCTGTACCAGGTTTTAAATATCGGTTGACTGCTTTTAGGAGTTCTCCTTTTTTGCTTGATTTTGTAACAAATTCTGTAGCACCAGCAATGAAGCCTTGTTCCCGACCCTCAATAGTATCATTTGTTGTAACAAATACGATAGGAAGATCTTCATTCCTACCTTCTTCCTCCATCATTTTCCGAATCGCTAAACATGTCTCATATCCCGTCATGTTAGGCATTTCGACATCAAGAGTAATGAGATCAGGAGTTTCATTCATCAAAATTTCAAGAGCTTGCATTCCATCTTCAGCCTCAAGAATTTCATATCCTCCAGCCTCTAACTCTTCACGAATGCGTCTTCGTACAAAAGAACTATCATCAGCAACTAAAACTTTCATAAACTGAACTTACCTATAAATTAGAATTAGAGAAAATAAAGGAGGAAACTTATTAGCATCTTGTAACTCAATTCTTTAAAGGTTGACAATGTGTAAATAATTCCTTCAATCAAGCGATAAAGAAAGAGAAAATTTTTTAAAGAAGCCAACATAGAAACCGTTTGGCTGACAATAAGAGGCCAAACAGCTTCTAATTCTTGTTGGTTAGTGATTAAATTCACTCTCGTCTAAAGACGAGTGGTTTCCCTCGGCAATGATATCAAGTGGTTTTTAAACGAGTGACTTCGCCTAACCCTGTAGCGATGTTTACATCCTGTTCCGCAGTGTCAGGGAAAACTCCTGAGTGCCTATCTATTCACTTGTATCGTAGGAACTAATAAAAGTTCCTGAGCCTAATCAACTGGGCTTGCCATCAATTACAAGCCCCGTCCTTCAGATCGGGGTAGTTGACTAATCCTTTCTTACTTGTATATCAATGACTGATTTAAAAAGAACTCCTCTATTTTCAACTCATCAAGAGTTAAAGGCTAGAATTGTAGACTTTGCTGGTTGGGAAATGCCAATCCAATACACTGGAATTCTTGCTGAACATCGACATACCCGAACAAAGGTTTCTCTTTTTGATGTTAGTCATATGGGAGAAATTTTCTTATCAGGAAAAGATGCTCTAAAAAATGTGCAAAAATTAACTACAAATGATGCTGCACAGCTAGCACTAGGACAGGTGCAATATTCTGCCCTTTTAAATCCTGAAGGAAATTTCATTGATGATATAACAGTTTATCGTTTAGGTGAAGAAAATTATCAACTTTGTGTAAACGCATCTAACATTGATAAAGATTTTTCATGGATTGAAAAAAACATTGAAGGTGATGTTTTATGTGAAAATCGTTCTGAAAAATTTGGTCAAATTGCACTTCAAGGCCCTCTTGCAGATACAGTACTTCAAAAAGTCACAAAAACTGATCTAAAGACAATTCAATATTATTGGTGTGCTGAAGGCAGAGTTGCAGGATGTGATGTACTTATTGCTAGGATGGGATATACAGGAGAAAAAGGCTTCGAAATTTTTTGTAAAGCAGAAGATACAGAAGCAATTTGGACTTCTTTGATGGAAAATGGAAAAGATGAAGATATTCAACCTGTAGGTTTGGGAGCAAGAGATACTTTACGAATGGAAGTATGTTTTCCTCTTTATGGAAATGATATTAGTGAAAACCATAATCCTTTCGAAGCAGGTTTAGGTTGGATTACCAAAATGAAAAAAGATGACTTTATTGGCAAATCAGCACTACTTAAAGTCAAGGAAGAAGGGATTAATCGAAGTTTAGTTAAATTTTCCTTAACTGAGAAAGGTGTTCCCCGATCAGATTACTCAATTTTTGATGAAGAAGGAAAAGAAGAGATAGGAGTTGTTACCAGTGGAACCAGCTCACCAATGTTAGGAAAAGGTGTTGGAATGGGATATGTGAAATTGGATTGGACAAAACCAAACACAAAAATTACTATTCGCATCAGAAAACGCTTTGTTTCTGCCGTAATTGAAGGCGAATCATTTGTAAAATCGAAACGATAGTTTTATTTACTTTTAGAGGAAAAAATGGAAATTCGAGATGATCTAAAGTTCAGCAAAGAGCACGAGTGGATTCTTGAAGATGGTGGCAATACGATCACTGTTGGAATTACTGATTATGCTCAAGATAAATTAGGTGATGTAGTTTTTGTTGAACTTCCAGAAGTTGGAACTCTTGTTGATGCTGGTGAAGCTGTTGGATCGATTGAATCAGTAAAAGCAGTATCTGAGTTATTTTCTCCTGTAGCTGGTGAAATTGTTGAAATCAACAAAGATCTTGAAGATGAGCCAGAGCTTGTTAATACTTCTCCT
>JBNMNM010000164.1:0-6608 GCA_051275585.1 bacterium
TTTCTAAAAATAATATACTGTCAAGGAATAAAAATAAACGGAAATAGATAGAGAAGCATCATTAAAATCACAAGAGCCATTCCTCCAGTGAACCATGAGTATTCAAATTTCTTTTTTTTCTGAAAAGGAAAAGTTCTCTTTATTTTTTTATTTACTTTTTGAAGATCACTTAAAAACGGTTGGCTTGAATCATACCGTTCTTTTGGATCTGGATGAATTGCTTTATAAACAGCCCAATCAATCCATTCAGGAGCTTTCGGATTTGTATTTAAAATTGAGATATAAACTGGATGTTTAATAATGGCTCCAAAATCTTCATAAGGAAATCTTCCTGTCAGCATGTTATAAACTAAAATACCTACAGAATAAAGATCGGAAGAAATAAACTCTAAATGAGTTTCTGGTTTTTCTGGTACAGCAAAACTTTTGGTATTTAATGCTTCTTCACATTTAAATGTATGAGTAATTTCTGAAACACCTTGAATTTCAGCAGATCCAAAATCAATGATTGTAACAATGCCCTGATCATCAATCAAAATGTTATCAGGCTTAATATCTTGATGAAAAACTGAGAGTTGATGCAAACAAGAAAGAGCAGTAAAAATTTGTTCAATAATTGGAAGTACTTTTTCAAATGTAGGCAAAGGATTTTCTTTACTCCACTGTTTTAAGCTTTTCCCTTGAATATATTCAGTTGTAAAATAACAAAATTTTGTTGATGAAAAACTTTTATGAAGAATATTTGGAGATTGAATTTGACTTAAAACCCATTCTTCTAAAAAAAACTTTTCTAATAATGCAGGTTCATCCTGAAAATGAATTGATGGAGATTTTAAAATAAATTTTTCATCACTTTTTGTATCTAACACAAGATAGACTGAGGAACGTTTTGTTAGCTCAACTTCTTCAAGAACTTTAAAATGCTCAATTTGATTTCCTACTTCTAAATTAGGAAGAAAAGGACGTTGTTTAATTTCTTCATAAATTTCAGGCTGTCGAATAATGGGAGTATTACCAACTTTTAAAATTTGACATGACAGATTATCTTTACTCTCTGTTTGAAATGCAATCTGAGTAATTTCTTCAGCAACTTGATTTAAGTTATTTCTAGAACTTAAGTTTGTAATTAATTCTTTTTGAGAAATAAATTCATAAACTCCATCTGTAGCCAGAAAGAAAATATCTCCAGAAGTAACCTCAATTTTTTGATAATCAATAATAACGTGTGCTTCAAGACCAATTGCTCTTTCTAAAAAAGTATCATTCCCTCTCTTTTGACAATGATCTTGAGTTACTTGAGTCAAAATCCCATTTCTCAATAAATAGATCCTAGAGTCTCCAACATGAAAAATATGGGCATAGTTTGACTTGACTACAATCACACTCAATGTTGCAGAATACATATTGTATTCTGGCTGATCCATATTTCTTTGGTAAAAATTACTATTTAGTTGCTGGATTACTTGTTGAACCGATAAAGCAACGGGAATAGTTAAAGCTGTAGAAAAATATTTTTGAATCAACTGTTCTACGCAGATTTGACTCGCCTCTTGGGAAATATTACTTGTACTAATTCCATCAGAAATGACACCAACGGTTCCTTTCAAAAATGAAGTTTGTTCCTCTTCAGGAATCAAATAAGATACACAATCTTGATTACTCTTTTTTCTGCCTTTTGTTGAGTATTGTCCAATTTGATGAGTAACTTGATGAGAGAATAGATTCATTATCAATGATTATAAATTAGATACGTTTTAAGAAAATTAAATACTTACAAAATTAGAATTTTTAAAAGATTTAGGAGAATTTTATGCCGTCCAAAAAGTCCCAATATATTCGTTTTTTATTAATGGTTGTCTTTCTTTTACTTACTCTTTGGGCTTTATATCAAAAGTCTCCTCAAAGAAATCAAGGAAAGCAGGTTTATAAAAATAAAAACCAAATTATGGGGACAATGTTTTCAATTGTGATTGCAGAAAACTTTGAAAATAAAAAAATTGATGGAATTGCCCAAGAAGCTGTTGCAGAAATTCATCGTCTTGATCGAAAGTTTAGTACTTATAAACCAACCAGTCTACTTTCAAAAATCAATCAGAATGCAGGAAAAACAGCCATTCTAGTTGACGACGAAACAATTAAAATTTTCAAATTTGCAGAAAAAATATCAAAGCAATCAGAAGGTATTTTTGATGTTACCTTTAAATCTTTTGGGCGAGTGTGGAACTTAAATCCAGCTAAATTTCAAATTCCTGATCCAACATTCATTCAAAAACGACGAAAGTATATTAACTATAAAAACATAGAAATTGATTTAGTGAAAAAAACAATTTTCTTAAAAGAATCTTATACCAAAGTAGGATTAGGAGCTTTTGTAAAAGGATATGCTGTTGATCAAGCGGCAAAAATTCTTCAACAATCAGGAATTAAGAATTTTTTAGTGAATGGTGGTGGTGATATTTATTTTTCAGGAAATAAATTTGGAAAAGCTTGGGTTGCTGGAATTCAACATCCTAGAAAGAAATTTGGGAATTTTCTAACTTATTTCCCTGTGAAAGGTCATGGAGCAATTGTGACTTCTGGAGACTATGAACGATTTATTCTAAAAGATGGAAAACGGTTTCATCATATTATTGATCCCAGAACAGGCTATCCTTCAAAAGGAGTTCAAAGTGTAACCATTTGGGCCCCAAATACAATGCTTGCAGATGCATTAGCGACAACCGTTTTTATTCTTGGCAGAAAGAAGGGCCTAAAGCTTCTTCAAAATTATCCACAAACAAAAGTTCTATTAGTTGATGAATTTGGAAAACATTATGGTGATTCCCAATTTTTCCAAATCAAAAAATAGGCTAACTCTCTAAATCTGCAACTAACTTTTTCTCAATTAGTTGTAGTGCTTTTTTCCGAATTGTAATCTTTGGTGAAAGTAACGCTTTTAAAGCATCTTTATCTTTATTATTTTTTCTTACAGCATAAAGCCGAATACACATTCGATAAATCGCCTCTAACCGTTTTTCCAACATTGTAGGAGAAACACCTGCATCAGAAATATCACTTTCAAGCAAACGAACTTCAGCAAGAGAAAGAGTAATAATAATTTTTCGTAACTCTTTTTCAATACTTTGGTTTTCTTCTTCTGGAAGATAAAAATCGACCATTGCTAAAACAGCTTCAATTTTTTTGATTTGTTGCATTACTCGTAAGCTTTTATCTTGCAAAGCTTCTTTTGCAAATGTCTGAAGACCACCTGCAATTGGAATAAATCCAATTTTTTGAATTCGATCAGCACTAAAATTTTTTGGTTTTTCAGTTTGTCGCTGAAAATATTTTGCTGCAATTTTTGGATCAAAAAACATCCAAAATTTTGGTTTTTTTGAAACAATACCAACTACAGGTTCTTGTAAAAAAACATAAACATGCTTTTTTTGCAGAAAGTATTCAACAAAATCATCCCACCCTCTTTCTAAAACATGTGGATTTGAAAAATCGCCATTAGTCCGCTCATCAAAGATAAAGAACCAAGGACAATGCATCATATCAAGCTTGGTTACCTTAGTGATAATTTTTGCAAGATGATTTGTTTCCTTAATAATAAGAGGATAAAAAATTTCAATTTGAGATCCAATTCCAACTGTACACTGAGAGTTTCCCATTCTTTTATTTTTGCTGTTCTATAAAAATATAATTATTTATGCAAATCCTTAAAAATTGTTCATTTGATTAAGCATTTAACAATGAAGACGAATACTACCCTTATTCTTTTCAAGCAAGGAATTTCCCTAAGACTCTTTGATATAGTCTACAAACACAAAGTAATTTATAAAAAAAATAATCAAAATATGTAATTTGTAAAAAAAAGATTGGTAAAAAAACTATGAAATGATTTAGAAGTACTCAACATCTTATTTTATTTTTCTGTATGAATTATAATTAAAATTCTTGATATTTTGACACCACGGGTTAGGAGCTTCTTTTTATGAAAGAAATCGTAAGTATTGCAATGGGACCATCAAGTCGTGACTATGAGTTTATTACCAATTTTTTAGGACATGACTTTCGTGTTCGACGTTTTGGTGCTGATGGCGATATTGAGAAAGCAAAAACCTTAATCAAACAATATGGACCTGAAGCAGATATGGTAGGACTTGGAAGTCTTCCAGATCATGCAATGATTGGAACCAAAAAATTATGGGCTAAGGAAACGCAAGAATTAGAAGAATTAGTTCCCCAAGTTGAAAAAACAACAGGTGCTCCTCTTCGTAGAATTATTCGACAGTGGTTTGTCCGAGAGATTCAACAAAAATTAGATAATTATTTTAATAATGCAAAAGTACTCTTCTTTTCAGGAATTGAGAATTACGATGTTGCTAAAACATTAGAAGAGTATACACAAAATATGAAGTTTGCTGATCCTATTCGAGATCGCTATATTCCAAAACTTCTAAATTCAGTGAAAGCAGTAGAACTTTATGCTGCTGGAAGTTACAAGTTAGGAAAAATGGTTCCTAGTAAAACCATTGCTTCTTCTGTTGTTCCTGTTCAAAACTGGTCAAAGTTTGTTTTACGAAAAGCAATTAAAAATGCTTCTGTTGTGATTGGTCCAAATGCAGAATTACAACAATATAGTCCTGAAGAGTTAGCAGGAAAGGTGATTCTAACATCAGCAGTTCGACCAATTGATCTTGCAGTTTACCAATCAAAAGGAGTTGATGTTGTTATTGATGACTCTCCTCAACCATTTGATCAAGTTGTTGGATTAAATGTTTTGGATGCAATGATTGTTACTGCATTACAAAAAAATATAGAAGATATGACTACTGAGGATTACTTAGAAGTAATCCAAGAGTTAGAATTTGAGCCTAAAATTCACTACCCAAGTGGAAAAACCAAACGAAAAAATCGATTTTCATTTGTGATTCATCCTCTTTCACAAGAAAATTTCAAACAAGTGAAAGCAATGGAAATCATTGCAAATGCTGCTCCCCCTATTTTTATGGATGCAGTAGAAAAAGCAATGGCTTATGCTCCACCTTTTATCTATACAAAAATTGAAGGTGTTAAATCACCTACAGGAGTAGAGGCTGAAGGTTGGCTAATCTCAATTGGTGGAACTCCAAAACAAATTCTTTCTCATCCTCCAGAGTTTACCTATCGTCGACTATTAGCTGCGGCTAAAATGTCTGAAAAGTTAGGTGCTCAAATTATGGGATTAGGAGCATTTACAAAAGTAGTTGGTGATGGTGGAATTACTGTTGCAAAAAAAGCAACTATACCAATTACATCAGGGAATAGTTATAGTGCTTCTGGTGCATTATGGGCTGCTTCTGATGCATTAAAACGAATGAATTTAGTTCCAACTCGTTCTGACAGTAAAAAGTTACCAATTAAAGCTATGGTAATTGGAGCTACAGGATCAATTGGAGCTGTATGTGCTAGATTACTTGCATTTGCAGTAGATGAAGTTCACATCATTGCCAGAGGAACAAGTAAACTTCTTTGGTTACAAAATGAAATTGGAAGAGAATGTCCTGATACAAAAATTGTTGTATCAACGAAAGCTGATGAGCATATTGCTGAAATGGACATGATTGTAACTTCAACTTCTGGTGCAGGAAAGAAAATTCTTGATATCATGAAGGTAAAACCTGGTTGTGTAATCACAGATGTAGCACGACCTCTTGATTTACCACCAAGTGAAGTAGCGAAACGTCCAGATGTTCTTGTAATTGAATCTGGAGAGATTGCCCTTCCAGGTAATGTAAAAATGAAATCAATTGGATTTGATGAGCCAGAAATTGTTTATGCTTGTTTAGCTGAAACCATTGTACTTTGTTTAGAAGGAAAATTTGAAGTCTTTACTATTGGTCGAGATATTCAATGGGAAAAAGTTAAAGAGATTTACACGCTAGGTCTCAAGCATGGTATGAAGTTAGCTGCTATTTCTGGTGTAAATGGAGTTTACACTGATGATGCTATTGCAAAAGTTCGAGAAGCTGCAATTGCTGCTGGTGCTCTTACTGCTGAAGAAAGAGAACAAACGTTAGCTAAAAAAGAAAAAAAGTCTGTTAAAAAAGAAGCTGAAACAGAAACAAAAAGTAGTACTGCTAAGTAAGAAAACTACACAGAAGTTATTTTTATATTTTTATTTAATTGAAATTATTGATTAAAAAACAAAAAAATCTAGATTTTGTCTTCTGTGTATTTTTTTAGAATAAAAAACTAGCAAAAAAAAAAATATTATTCTATATAGTTTTTTTCTTAGAGAATTGGAATTCTTAAAAAATAACTTTTAAGTAAAGGTTTGTAATAATGAAAAAACTATATCGCTTCTTATTTATTGGGCTACTTGCCTTATCTCTTCTTCCAATGAGCAATGCTTATGCTGCGAAAAAGATGAAGAAGGTAGTTTGGAAGTCTTATAAATTAACGTTCAATATTCCTGCAAAATGGAAAGTACGAAAAAACTCAAAAAATGTTTTTGAAGCAAAAGGAAAAAACATTAACATGAGAATTTATGCTTTCAATAAATCAGGGGACATGAGACTTAATTGATTATCTTATTAGAAATTTAACTATTCTATTAATTTATTTGAGGTAACTATAGTGTC
>JBNMNM010000165.1:0-6595 GCA_051275585.1 bacterium
TAGGTGCATGTATTGGAAGTCGGTTCCAACTTCGAACCATTGCAACTATTAGCAAAAAAAGTTTGTATCAAATTGCAACTGATTTGTGGCCAGCAATTCAAGCAGGACTATTATTAGTTGTTGGAGATGGACATCAAATTATTCAAAAGGCTGGACTTGAAATAGACTGGGGTCAAATCCCTCTTGAGTTTGATATTGAAGATCAATTTCTTCATGATCGGGTACAACAAGCAGCTTATGAATTAATTGATCTAGGACAACGAAAAAAAGTTCATTTAAAAACTGGTCGATTGTTATTAGAAAGTGCAACCAAAGATCAAATTGAAGGACGTGTATTTACCATTGTAAGACAATTTAATGAAGGACAAGAACTAATTGACTCTACAAAAGAAAAAATACGATTAGCAGAGTTAAACTTAGATGCAGGAAAAAAAGCAAAACAATCGACAGCCTATAGAGCTGCCGCAGAATATCTAAGAACTGGAGTTGATCTACTTCCTAAAAACTCTTGGAGTGAACATTATCAACTTACCTTTGAATTATATAAAGAACATGCAGAATGTGAGTATTTAATAGGAAATCATTCCATTGCTGAAAATCGTTTTGATTTGATTGTAGAGAATGTTATTTCTAAACATGATCAAGCAGAAATTTATTTATTACGAATGGTTCTATATTTTTTACAGAACCGTTACACAGCTAGTCTAAGAATTGGACTAGAAGCATTACAATTATTTGGTATAGAACTGCCAGAACACCCTACAAAAGAATATATTCAAAAAGAATTGGTTCAAACAAGGCAACAACAAGGTCAGATTCCATTTTCTGATATTAGTCGAGCTCTACCAATTTGTAAGGATAAAGATCAAGAGTATGTGATTCAACTTTTATCAAGAATGAGCCCTGCTGCTTATTTGACTAATCCAGAACTGTTTAGTGCTCTCCTGATAAGGTCAACATATATTGCATTCAAGCATGGAGTTACAAAAGATTCCTCACATAGTTTTTGTGGCTATGCAATTATTCTAGGCGGTGTTTTAGGTGATTACTCTTCTGCTTATGAGTGTGGTAAGGCTTCTTTTGAGTTAAATCTAAAATTCCAAAATTTTAAATTTGAAGGACGAACATATATGCTATTTTCAGCATTTATCAATCATTGGAAAATGCCATTTGAAAGTAATTTACAACTTCATCAGAAAGGATATCAAACCTGTTTAGATGCTGGAGATTTACGTTTTGTTTGTTACACCATTTTGTTTTCATTCTGGCAAAAATGGAGCAAATCATCTCAGCTAAGTATTTTAAAAGATGAATATCAAAGGCATTTGCTATTTCTTAAAAAAGTAAATGATCAAAATACAATTAATCAAACAGAGATGTTTTTAGGAATGATTCATAGTCTTCAAACTGATTCAGTAGATGAAAAATCATGGAATACAAAAACATTTAATGAAAAACAATATTTAGAAAAAATTAAGCAAGATCAGTATTTATACGGGATCAATACCTATTATATTCTTAAATTAGTCATGTCTTATTTATGGGGCGATTATGATGATGCTCTAGAATATGCTCAAAAAGCAGAAGAGACGCTTAAAGCTAGTGTTGCTTTGTTAAGTTTGACTGATCAATGTTTTTTTTATTTTTTAACATTAGCAAAGTTGCATGAAAATTTTTCTGAAGAAAAACAAAAAGAGTCGACAGAAAAAAGAAAAAAATTAGTAAGCCAAATGGAAATTTGGGCTGAGAATTGTCCTGAAAATTTCCTACATAAATTGCAATTAATGCAAGCTAAAGAATTTTATTTACAAGGTGATTTTTGTGAAAGTTTAAATCATTATGAAAAATCTATTGAACAAGCTAAGTCACAAGATTTTTCTCGTGATATTGCACTTGCAAGTGAGGAGTGTGCTTGTTTTTGGTTACATCAAGAAAAAGAAAAATATGCACGAGTTAATTTTGTAGAGGCTCATTATCTTTATGAGCAATGGGGAGCGACAAAAAAAGCAAAACAATTAGAAGAAAAATATCCTGATTTTATTTTATTGAAGAAAGATCAAAAAAATAAATCTCAATTAACTATTAGTAATTCTACTTATGATGGTTCACCAAAATCAGATTATTTTGATTTTAGAAGTGTTGTAAAAGCATCACAAGCCATTTCAAGCCAAATGGTTTTAAGTTCTTTGCTGAAAGAATTGATGGTAATTGCAGTTGAAAATGCTGGTGCTCAAAAAGGTCTTTTTCTCATAAAAAATAATGATTCATTTATTGTTAAGGTTCAAGAAAATGTTGATCATGAAGAAATCAAAAATGGTACAATTACATTTCCTTCTTCATTAGTTCAATACGTATTTAATACTCAAAAAACTCTTGTTTTAGAAAATGCCTCTCAGGATAAACTTTTCCTAAAGGATGAATATATTCAAGAAAATAGCATCAAATCTTTATTGTGTTATCCAATTTTACATCAAGGGAAAGTCACAGGCGTTTTATATTTAGAAAATAATTTATTAAGTGGAGCATTTACTCCAGATCAGATTGAAATATTGGATGTACTTTCATCTCAAGCTGCAATTTCTATTGAAAATGCACAGCGTTATAATACTGTTGAAGATAAAGTTACTGAGAGAACTCGTGAATTAAAATCAGCACAACAAAGAATCATTCGATTAGAAAAAGATGCGACAGAAGTGCAAATGGCTGGAGGTTTTGCTCATGAAATTAGAAATGCTCTTGGTGGTGCTTATAGTTTAGCTGAAATTGCTTTATATGATGATTCTGAGGGAACCCCACCAAAAAGTTTTTGTTTGCAGAATTCAGAAAGTTTAAAAGAATTGTACTTAATTATTAGAGAAATTATTCCAAAAGAAAAATTACGTGATATTGCAAAAATTATTGGAAAAATTAATGAGCGAGAGGAAACCTTAGATGAAATTTTACGAAGAATTTATGATCGAACTGATCGTGCTCTAGGCATTACGAATCAGATTATGGAGTACTCTAGGATTGGAAAAACGGAAAAAGGATGTGATTTGATTTCACTGCAAGAAGTGATTCAATCTGTGATTGATAAAGAGTTAGAAGAAGAGTTCCAACGTCAAAATGTAAATCTAATTTTATCATTAAAACCAACTCATCCAATTCAAGGAAATTTGCTTCATTTTCATTCGATTATTAAAAATTTACTATTTAATGCAAGAGATGCCGTTTTAGACATGGAGGACGAGCAACGACGTATGATTCAAGTCAATTTAAAAGAAACGGAATCAGAGCAAATTTTAGAGGTTTTAGATAGAGGTGTTGGAATTTCAAAAGAAGGAATTGATCGAGTTTTTGAACCGTTTTTTTCAACAAAACCAGAAACAGGAACGGGTTTAGGATTAGGAATGGTTTTCAAATTTGTTTCACTGTACAATGGTAGTATTGATGTTACAAGTAACCCAGAAGGTGGAGAAACCTGTTTCACTGTCACATTGCCAATCAAATCAGAATAAACCTAATGTGCTTGATCTATTTTTAAAATTTTTTTTATCAATATGATAAAGATGAGGTTCAGATGTTGTACTTATTTATAAATAAATTTATGTTATGTCAGTGAAGGCTTGATATTATTGAGAAGTCTATATACAATCCCTCTGGGAAAAAGGAGGTTGTTCTATACTTGTAAATTTAATTTGGAATACTATGATTTTGAACTACCCTAAGATTTTTCGGGCGATTGAATTTGCCTCAACACATCATCATGGACAGTTTCGAAAAGGAACAAAAACTCCATATATATCCCATTCATTCAGTGTTGCTAGTGTTTTAATGAAGCATCGTTGTCCTGAAGATTTGGTGATTGCAGGAATTCTTCATGATTTGGTTGAGGATACACATATTACAATTGAAGACGTTCAACAAGAGTTCGGGACAAGTGTAGCTCAACTTGTTGAAGGTGCTTCTGAACCTGATAAATCTGCTTCGTGGGAAGATCGGAAAAAACATACATTGGGTTTTTTAAAAACAGCATCACTTGATCTGCTTATCGTCTCATGTGCGGATAAATTTCATAATATTTACTCGATTTATGACGAATTAGGGCGAGTTGGTGATGAAGTTTGGAATAAATTCAATGCTCCAAAAGAAAGACAAGCTTGGTATTATAAAGGTTTAGCTCAAGTTTTTCTAAACCGAATTGAAGATGATGTTTCTCGTAGTTTATTTCGAGAATTTTCTTTTGTTGTTGATGATGTTTTTAAGGCTGTTGGATAATAAAATTCTATCCTAGAAAAGAAGGGAATCTTTAATTTTGTTGATTCCCATATAAATCCCATCAAAATCAAATTCCGAGTGCAAATAAAGCTCGGTTTTCTGCAAGTTGATCTACTGCTAGTAAAAATTCAATCATTCCAAGAACCTTTATCTCAGTGTGATGATCCTAATTTTTGAATTAAAATAATTTTTTTTGATGAAATACTTAAATTTAGTTAGTCCGCTAACTTTTTTTAAGAAAAGGGTTGCAGGTTTAATTTTATAAAATTATAAAAAGTGAATATTCATTCATTAATAAGTTTAGTTTTAATCTTCTGCAAGGATAAGAGATGAAAGACAAAATAAAAATGGTACTTAGAGTTTTATTAGGAGCTTTGTTTATTTTAGGTGGAATTGCACATTTTACAAAAACTCAAGTGTACCTAAATATTATGCCCTCATATATTCCATGGCATCTAGCAATGGTTTATATCAGTGGTGTTATTGAGATCATTTTAGGTATTGCTGTGATGATTCCACAATTTAAAAAACTTGCAGGGTATGGATTAATTGGATTGTTAATCGCAATTTTTCCAGCCAATATTAATATGGCAATCAATAATATTTCTTTTGGAGATGCACCTGCATCACCAGCTTTTTTATGGGGACGCCTTCCAATTCAACTTTTACTGATTGTATGGGCATATTGGGTAACTAAAGAGTCAAAAAAGAAAGCCCATTAAATATAAAGAGTTCAAGTAGGAATTGAACTCTTTTTAGTTTGCTCTTTCTTCGAGATGTTGAGCCGTTTCAATTAATCTGAATAATTCTTCTTCATTACGACTATAGGCGACTTCTTCAATTGCTTGAATAATTTCTAAATATTCTTTTGCTTGATAAGGTTCGCATAAAGATCTAATTTTATTTAAATAAGTAATGATTTTGCTAGAAAGAAAAAATGGAACTTGTTTCAAGTCACGAAACGTTTTTTGTATATCAGAAATAACAACAACAGGTATTTCTTTTTTTGACTGGTCAATTGATTGTTTTTTAATTTCTTCTTGAGGTAAATACTTCAACATTACATGGACTAATTTTTCTAATTCAATTGGTTTTGTTAGATAGTCAGAAAGCCCTTGTTTTAATGCCTCTTGTTGTTGTTCTCGAAATGCATTTGCAGATAAAGCTACAACAGGAATTTGTAGTGTTTTAGTACTTTTTTTTAAAATTCTTGTTGTTTCAATTCCATCCATTTTAGGCATATGCATATCCATAAAAATTAAATCAGGTTGCCACTGTTTCGCAATTTTAATTCCGTCTTCTCCATTCATTGCGATTTTTACAAGAACTCCTAAGTCATCTAAAATTGCTTTGTTCATCTGTTGGTTCATATGACTATCATCAACTACAAGTACTTTATAATTCCCTTGAAACTTAAAATCTATCCATTGATAATTAGGATTATGGTATTCTTCTTTAGCAACTTCTAAAGGCAGTTCAATTAAAAAGGAGCTTCCTTTTTCTAAAATGCTCTTCAAAGAAATTTTTCCTCCTAATAAAGCAACAACTTTTTTCATAATAGTTAACCCTAAACCTGTTCCTCCATATTCTCTTGTTCTAGAAATATCAGCTTGTTCAAAGGCTTCAAATATTTTTTGATGATGAGCTTGTTCAATTCCAATTCCTTCATCTTCAACCTCAATACAAAGTTTATTTTTATCTTTCCATAAACGGAAAAATACATTTTTTCCTTCTGGAGTAAACTTTACTGCATTGCTTAATAAATTAATAAACACGTTATTGAGTTTTGTACGGTCAGAGAAAATTAGATCTGGCAATTGAGGGTCTACTTCATAATGAAGTTTAATATTTTTTGGGATCGCTTGGGATTGAATGATATGAAAACAACCTTGAGCTAACAGTTTTAAATTTAATACTTCTTTTGAAACAGCTAACTTTCCAGACTCAATTTTTGACAAATCAAGAATATTATTTACAAGTTCAGATAAATTTTTTCCACTCATTTGAATACTCCTAAGATATTGAATAGACTCATGAGTCATTGAATTATTCTTTGAATTTCTTAAAAGAATCTGACTAAAACCTACAATTGAATTTAATGGACTCCGAATTTCATGGCTCATGTTAGCTAAAAACTGAGTTTTTGCTTTACTTGCTTGTTCTGCATCTTGTTTTGCAATGGTTAATTCTTTTTCCATTTTACGATGATCTGTAATATTATGAAGTAACCCAAAACACCACTAGTCTTTTCATAAGAATTATAGACAGGACTCTCAATCATATCAAAAAACTGCATTCCTTCAGAACTAATCATCTGAAGTGTTGTTGAATGTTTTTG
>JBNMNM010000166.1:0-6586 GCA_051275585.1 bacterium
ACATGGAAAAGTCCATGCCAAGTTAAATAAAAGCGAAAGACTATTTTTCGAAAACTCAAGTATATGCTTAAACTAACATTTCTAAACGAGAAATCTAGAAGCCTTTAACTATAAGTATTTTGCTTCACGACAAAAATTCTAAACAAAACAACCTTATTTATTTCTACCAAAATATCCAAAAATCAACTTTACTTATTTCACAGAAAAAGAGAGTACACCATTCCAATTTTCACTTGGTGAGTTAGGATCAAAGGTCTTTACACAATTTTTAGATCGATTTTTATAAAAAAAATCATTTTCATCAAATAATAACCACATCAATTAAATCAATTTTACTTTTATAATGAACTACTTAGCTCATATTTTCCTTTCAGAACCTACACCTGAAAATCAAATTGGAAATTTATTAGGGGATTTTGTAAAAAAACATGAAGATAAAAATTACAGTGATGCTATTCAGAAAGGAATTTTAAGACATCGAAAAATTGATCGTTTTACTGATTATCACCCTATTTTTCAAACAAGCAGAACTAGGATTTGCTCAGAGAACAGAAGATATGCAGGTATTCTTATTGATATTTTTTATGATCATTTTCTAGCAAAAAATTGGCATTTGTTTTCTGTAATATCACTAGAACAATTTTCAGATGAATTTTATCAAGCATTACAAAAAAATTATTCAATACTTCCAACTCGTCTACAACAAATGATGCCTTTTTTTATCAAAGAAAATTGGCTTTTGTCATACAAACATCAATCAAACATTGAACGAACACTTCTGCGATTCAGCAAAAGAATAAAAAGAGAAAACTCTCTATCAAAATCTATGGATGACTTAAATTTGCACTTCTCTGAACTGGAACACGATTTTCTAGAGCTTTTTCCTCTTCTTCAAAAATATACACAAACTCTTTTTTTTGAATAATTATACGAGAAATCAATTTTTATTGGGGAGCATTCAATCTTAACTTTTCTTGAAAGCATATTTGTTGATATAACATTTCATGATTTGGCAAAGATAGATTGAACTCTTTTGCCTTCTTTAGCAAAAAACCTGTAATATATTGAATTTCTGTTTTTCTGCCATTACTGATGTCTTGTAACATGGAAGATCGATTATTCTTTGTTCCTTCACAAACATTGCTCACAATTTCAACAAAAGATTGCTCATTTGTAGGTAATTCAAGAGCACCCCAGACTAACATTAATTCATCGCATAACTTTTGAATAAGAGATTGTCCTTCAGAAAAGGTTGTTAGCTTTCCATTGAGACAGTTTAAAATTGCGGTCAATGGATTAATCACACAATTAATCGCTAGTTTATTCCATAACCTAAATTGAATTGAATCTTCCCACTCTGTTGGCAATCCTGCGTGGTTCCATACAGTCACAATTTTATTTTTTAAATCACGTTTACACTCCCCTTGTCCGACTCCGATCCATGTATTCCCTTGTCCTGCATGAACAATATGAAATGGAGTTTTTCGAAAAGCACCTTGTGTTGTTGTTGCCAATAAAATGAGATTCTTTGGAAATAGAAATAAAAGTTCATCTAAAACACCCATTCCATTTTGTAATAAAATAATGGTGGTATTTTCTCCAATATGATTTTGGATGTTTTGAAGAGCTTCTAATGTTTGATATGATTTTACAGTAACGAGAAGTAAATCAATAATTCCTGTAAGGTTTTGACTACTTCGATATTGAGGCTGGAATTTTTCGACGTGCTTGTTTTTTTCAAAACAGTAGTTTTCTTCTTTAGATTTAAGATTTTGAATGTATTCACTTTTAATAATTAAAGTACAATCCTCACCTGTTTGAGTGAGATGGTACGCCCACAAACAACCAATCGATCCTGCACCTAAAATATGCCAGTGAAGTGAACTCATAAAATTTTCAGGTTAAATATAAGTAATTTTAAGCCAATATAACAATTATGATGACTGTAATGAGTCATAATATAATTTTTGCTTCGAACCTAAATATAACGGCTGATAAAAGCCTTTTTTATAATACTCTTTTCGATATTGATATGCATATTTTTTATCAGAGAGAAAATTAGAAATATCTCTACTCTCTGAATCTAATGCATCTGATGGTGAACATTCAAAGCAAATAACTCCTATTTTTTTCTTTATTGAGTGATCTTTACATACAGATCTTAAACAGTTTTTACAGACTAATACTGAGGATAAAGAGCAATCGTGGAGAACAAAAAACCCACTCTTTATTGAACATTTTCTCATAATTAAACATCCTTGTTTTGTTGAACTAATGTGTATCCTGATGAGATTGTATCAAAACAATCCTTTGGTTGAATATCGACCTCATCATCTTGAAACTTAAATTCTAATTTACTTTTTATAATATGGTGTGTCTCACTACTATCTACTTTTACTTTACTTGGAATCTCTGGAAGCTTTGATTTCCAATGATTAATTAACTTATATTTTTCAGAAGAGAATACTAACTGACTTTCAATAAATGTTTTAACCCGTACTTTCATTTTCTCTTTTATTTTCCCTGATGTTGACAGGTAACTCATTTCTTTTTCTTCAATAAAATTCGTAATTTTTAGACTTACTGCTGTTTCATCACGAAATTTGGTATTCGCATCAAACCAAACATCTGTATAATAATGAGTTGCGTGAATTTTAGGGTTTTCCTCTTCACTAATTCCAACAGGCATTATAATTTCAGTTTCTTTATCTTTATTAATCCCTCGAATATCAACCTTCAACAACAACTTGTTTTCATCATGAACTTCTTCTTTTAAAACAAGTAATAGCGGAATAATAATATTCCTTAAATGACTCGGAATATCTAATCGGTTTAATTTAAAAAACCTTCGACTTAATAAAAGAACAAAGCAAAGAGCACCTGTTCCCCACCAGTAAAACTGATATAACAAAAAGACTAGAGAAATAGCTAAGTTAGCAATAATTCCGATTTCAAGATAAAAACGTAGTCGATCATTATAAATATCGAATTGAACAATTCCTTGAAAAAAATGAATCCACTCTTCCACCTTTTTTTTAGAACTGATTTCTCGAACCTTTAGGAAATCCTTTTGATTCTTAGAAAGACTTTTTTTTGAAAATATTGGAATCCTAATGCTCATTTATTTTTTAAATAATTTGTTACAAATATTTCAACTCAGCATTTTATAAAAATGCTTTCAGATAACAACCAAACATATTGATCTATTACTAGATTTCTTAAAAAGAATAAATTGAATTACCATTACAAAAGCATGTGATAAACCAAAATTTTCTAAAAAAACAACTTTCTATGCTTTTTTTTGAAAAATGAAAACCAATTTCTGATAAATAAGTGAGCATAAATAAAAATGTTAAATTCATGCTCACTCCTTTGTTTACTTAGACTCTTCTATCTTTTTCTCCACTCTTTTTACTCCTTCTTGAATAAGCTCTAATTCAGTATAAGAATCTTTACCCATTAAATTCAATACAATCTGATAATGTTCTAATGCTAGCTCTAATTTTTCTAAATCTTCATATACTCCTGCAAGATTTTGAATAATTTTTGGATTTTTGGAATCATGTTTATATGCTTCTTGATAAAACTCTAATGCTTCTGAATATTGTTTTTGATCATGATATGCCGCTCCAATATTCTTCAATAATTTGCTATTTAGTGGCTTTAATAGTAATGCTTTTTTATAAAATTCTAATGCTTGTTGATATTCTCCTGCATCATGATATGCTGATCCGATAATTTGCATTGCCACTATCTGTTTTGGATCATAATGCAATACCATTTTATAACATCGAATTGCTTCATCAATTTTCATTTGTGCAGCATATTCTTCTCCCCAACTCCAATAAACCTTAACTAGATTGTTTGAATAACTTGGAAGATTTGGATTTTTTTCATTAGCAATGCTAAAACACTCAATTGCTTTTGGATATTTTTTTTGTTCATAAAATTCCTCTCCTTGATTTAAGTATGCATAGGAAAGGTTTTCTAAAATTTTTGGATTTTGTGTATCATGCTTTAGTGCATTTTTAAATTGTTCTATTGCATTCCCATGATGCTCCTGATCTAAGCTATCTACTCCTTGATTGAAATAGCATAATGCAATATTTTTATGTGCTAATTCAAAATCAGGGTCAATTTCTACTGATTTTTTGAAAATTTCAATTGCTGTAGAGTAATTTTCTGATTGCATTAACTCTCCAGCTTGATGAAAGTATATTGTTCGAATGTTCTCTTTTGCTTGTGTAAAATTTGGATTAAGCATAAGAGACTTTTGAAACAATTCAATCGCTGATTCTGCTTTTTTTTGCGATAACAGTTCAAGTCCGTAGTTGTAGTAACACACCATTAGAGCTTGTTTTGCAGGCTGATAAGGTGGCGATAATTCAACAACTTGTAGAAAAAAAGAGATTGCAGTTTGATACTGGTGCTTTTCTGATGAATCAAGCCCTTGATCAAATAAAGGTTGAATGTGGGGAGCCAATTGCTCATTCATAATGATCCTTAAAGCTGGAAATATAAAATATTATATTGTATTTATTTTTTAGCTCTCAATAACTCACAGCTAAAATAGAAACAAGTTAAACTCTTAAATTTTATATTCTTTAATTTAATGTCCACAATAGATTTAGAAGGCCTTCTAGTTGTTCCAACATGGGGTGATGATGATCATAACTGGAAAGTGAAAAATCACTTTTTGGAATCTGATAAGAAAGGCTGGTTAGGATTTTTTCAAGGAACTGAACTTGATAGCAGTATTGTGTCAGAGTTACGAAAGGAGTTTCATACATCTGCTGGTGTCGTTTTAGGTAAAGTGCAAACATTACTTAAAAAACATCCAGAAAATCCTGACTTATTAATTCTTGATGCTGCTTGCAAAGTTGAATTCAACGACAAGTCAAAGGAATTTCTAACTGTTCTTCGATTTGCAACAAAACAATGCTTAAGAGCAATCTCTAACAATGGAATTAGTGTTTATAATATTGAAAAATTTATGAGCATCTATTTTCGTTATCTTCATGAATTACGTTTAGAGCAAATTTCTCTTATTCAAAGAGAGAATTATCAAAAAACATATCCTCATGAATATCGAAAGCAACTTTCTCAAAAAATTATTGAGTCAACTGTATTTTTGAATGAAAAAATTAAAGTTGATTTTTTAATGCGAAGTCTTAAGCAAAAAGTAAAATCATCACGTTATTACCTAAACATTACAGTAAAAGATGTAATTAAAGCGTGGAATCATGTCGATAAAGAGCAACCTGAAGCTGAAGGGAAGGTAGGTAATGCAAGAACAACTGTTGATGCCTTATTCATGGTTATTTCTATTTTTTCAAGAATTCCTGTCC
Source organism: bacterium (assembly GCA_051275585.1). Lineage (GTDB taxonomy): Bacteria > SAR324 > SAR324 > XYD2-FULL-50-16 > JBNMNM01 > JBNMNM01. Next base: position 5,349 of record JBNMNM010000166.1, read on the forward strand.
TCAAAGATTTGAATAAAGATATTCTTGCAATTTTAGCTGATTCTTCAGTGAATTACTATTTAAGGCAATTGTCTGTTCTAACCAACGAACAGATGATTCGTTACCGAATTACAAAAGCATCAGGTCAACCACAGTTACAACGTGATATTTTATTACAATCATACCAAGAAAATTTGCGTGGAATCCGAAGAATGCAGGGAAGGCCCATTCTTACAAAATATCATGCAGAACCATTTCTTGCGATCATCAATATCACATTCCTCATGAATTTGTTTGCAACAGATCGTGAATTAGAAGGAATGTTGCGTAAATGCCTTGAAGCAACGTACCTAATTATGACACAAGATGAAACTGAAAAAAAGCAGTTTGCTGCTGTTGCTCACAAGTATAAAAACCGAATTAAAGCTCTTCTAGAATAAGATTTTTTAAGAAATATGTTTACCTATTGCTTTTTTTTTTCTAGAAATCTTCATTTGCGAAGCAAGTGAGTACTCTAATAATCTCGAGAAAAATAGAGGATAATGAACGTTAAAGTTGTAAATAATCAAGTAGAACGTGCAATGCGCGAATTGAAAAGAAAATTAATCCGAGAAGGACTTTTCAAAGAGTTAAGTAAACGACGTTTCCACAGCAAACCTTCAATCAAAACTAAAGTTAAGAGAGAAGAAGCTGAAAAACGAAGAAATAAAGACATGAAAAAAGCTGAATTGAAAATGTTCAGTTAATAACCCCTGTCTTTTGTCATGCTTGATGAACAACTCGCCTTTAAAAGCGGCGAGCCTCCAATCAAGCAAGAATCCTTCTTCTATCGCCTACTCAAATAAAACATACAAATTTTACAATATACATATCTATTGTAAAATCAAAAATTCAACCTTTTTTATGCCGAATGTGCAAGGTTTTTTCACAAGTTACATGAACTCTGCCTGTTTTATCCCTCAATTCAACAAGGTATACTCTATCAATCTTAGATTTTGTTCTTAATTCATTTCGAAGCAAATTTAGTTCATCACTTGTAATCTTAAATTCAGCATAAAGAGTTTCAAGTCCTGGACGTTTAAAATGAATTGTTGCTGACTTATCTACCACATGAAAATTTGCCCCTAATAACTTATATAGTATCTGCTGAATTTCTCCTCAAAGTCTTTGTATGATGTATTTAAATGCTATACATTACCAATGATAAAAACATCATACTAGAGGGCGATAGCAGTTAATCACTACATAGTTGAGTTAAA
>JBNMNM010000167.1:0-6583 GCA_051275585.1 bacterium
AAATCATTGGAGGAATAAAGGGATTATTTTGTGCATGAAAAATGCCAGCAATTGTTGCTCCTGCAAAATGCCCCATAAATTGAGAAAAATTATAAACACCACTTGCTGTTCCTTTTGTTTCTGGAGTGGTTAATCGAGTTACTAAAGAAGGAAATATAGGTTCAAAAACATTAAAACCCATAAATGCCGTAAATAACCCAGCAACAAGCAAAGGTAGTGATGGTGATTGATAGTTTAAAATTAAGAGGACAAAAGAAGTAAGAAGTAAAATTGTTCCTCCAACCATTACTTGCCGAAATTGGTTTTTAACTTCTGCTCGAATTGCAGCAAAAACCATAACTATTCCACCAGCAAAAAGCATTGGAAGGTAAAATTTCCAAACTTCACTTTTTTCAAAACCATATGTTGTTTTTAGTGCTAAAGGTGTTACGAAAAAAATCATTGAAAGAGTAGCACTGCAAAGAAAAGCCCCAACATGAATCGTATTTAATGTTTTGTTTTCTAGAACAACCTTAAGAAGTTTATCAACAGATTGATTGGTAGGAACTGTATGATCAGGTGTTGGTACAATCGTGAATAAAATAATAAAACTGATAATCCCAAGAACAGTAACAACAGCAAACACACCTTGCAATCCAATCCATGCTCCAAGAAAAGGAGCAACTAAAAATGCAATTCCAAATGACATTCCAATACTTGCACCAATTCCAGCATTTGCACGAGTTCGCACTTCTGGACGAGTAAGATCGCCAATTAGTGCAAAAATAGCAGCACTCATAGCACCAGAACCTTGTAAGAAGCGAGCTGCAATCATCATATAAATATTATCAGCAAATGTTGCTAACAAAGAACCTGCAATGAATAGAATGATGGCAAAGCCAATAACTTTTTTTCTTCCAGCATAATCACTCCAAATTCCGAATGGAATCTGTAAAATTGCTTGAGAGAGCCCATAACATCCAAAGGCAAAGCCAATGAGTGCAGGGGTCGCACCTTTTAGTTCTGAAGCAAGAACGCTAAAGATAGGAAGCAGAAGGAATAATCCCATCATGCGAAAAAAGAAAATAAAGCTTAAACCAAAAATAGCTTTTTTCTCTGATGGATGAAAAAGAGGCCCTTGATTTTTTTTTCTCATAGACTGCAAAAATGAGGAAGAATTTGAAATGAGGTAAGGTTGGAATGTTGATAACGATCGGTGATCCTATTGAGGTCTGAAAAAATTGTCTACGAATTTTCTAAAAACAAGGTAGATTTTTTAGTCATACACTTTTTTAGTAATATAAAATACATCAATAAAGAATAAGAATTCTCTTGAATGTCTCTTTCAATTTTGCACGTAATTTAAAATCTAGAGGAGTTTATCAATGTCAATTGAAATCTATAGAGTTTTACACTTAAGTGGTATTTTAGTTTTATTTCTTTCATTAGGAGGAATTTTAATTTCAGACTCAGCAATTTTAAGAAAAAAACTTCTCATTGGTCATGGTGCAGGTCTAGCAATGATTTTAGTCGCTGGTTTTGGACTATTAGCTAGAAAAGGATATAGCATAGGATCAACTCCTTGGGTTTGGGGCAAAATAGCGATTTGGCTTGTATTAGGAGGTTTGGTTGCTGTAGCTAACCGAAAACCCAACTTAAGAAAACCTCTTTGGTTTGGCGTTTGTTGTTTAGGTGTAATAGCAGTCTATTTAGTTGTGATGAAACCAAGCATGTAATTTGAAATAAGGTTATTTGGAATGGATTATTCTTTTTTGGCAACAGCTCCAAAAGGTGTTGGATATTTATTAGAAGATGAATTAGCCGCATTAGGTGCTGAAAATATCAAGCAAACCCGATTTGGTGCCTCATTTACGGGACCAATGGAAATTGGTTATAAAGCTTGTTTATGGTCTCGTTTAGCCAACAGAATTTTACTTCCAATAGCTACATTTCCTGTTGAAACACCTGATGAACTTTATGAAGGTGTTCAGCAAATTGATTGGTTTGAGCATTTTAATTTTGAAAATACCTTTGCAATTGATTTTCACTCGACCCAATCAAAAGTAAATCATAGTCAATATGCGGGACAAAAAACTAAAGATGCAATTGTAGATCAGTTCCGTGATCGTTTCAAAAATCGTCCTTCTGTAGAAACAGATAAGCCAGATATTCAAATTCATGGTTATCTTTTTCGTGATAACGCCACCATTAGTATCGATTTATCAGGTGAAAGTCTGCATAAACGTGGATATCGAGCAGGTGGTGGAGTTGCACCATTAAAAGAAAATTTAGCCGCAGCAATTTTGATGCGTGCTGGTTGGCCAGAAATTGCGAAGCAAGGTGGTGGTCTTTTAGATCCGATGTGTGGAACAGGTACTTTATTGATTGAAGGTCTTTTTATGGCCGTTAATTCTGCCCCAGGATTATTAAGAGACTATTTTGGTTTTCTTGGATGGAAAAAATATCAAAGCGATATTTGGGAAAAATTAATTACAGAAGCAGAAGAAATAGAATCAAAGGGATTAGATAATCCTCCACCAATTGTTGGATATGATCAAAATGCAGTTGCAATTAAGCTTGCTCTTGCAAATTTAGAAAAAGCAGGTTTAGACGGTTTTATTCATTTCCAAAAGCAAGAGCTTTCAGAGTGTATTCCTCATCCAAAAATGAAGAAGCACAATGGAATTGTAGTTGTAAATCCTCCTTATGGTGAAAGGCTCGGAGAAGTTAGAGAGCTAACTTATTTATATCGAGAGTTAGGGACAAAACTAAAAGAGGAGTTTCAAGGTTGGAAGGCAACTGTATTTACAGGAAATGAAGATCTAGGAAAGGTGATGGGATTACGAGCCATCAAAAAATATACTTTATATAATGGTGCAATTGAGTGTAAATTACTCAATTTTGATATTGAACCAAATTTTGAAGTTCAACAAACAGAGAAAGTTTCAATGTTTGTGAATCGAGTGAAAAAAAATATTAAGAAACTAAAATCTTGGAAAAATCAAAATAATATTCATTGTTATCGGGTTTATGATCATGATTTACCTGAGTATGCAGTCGCAATTGATGTTTATCATAGCTGGGTGCATGTCCAAGAATATGCTGCTCCAAAAACAGTTGATGCAAATAGAGCAAAGTCTCGATTAAATGATATTTTATTAGCTCTGCCTGAAGCATTAGATGTTCCAAAAGAAAATATCTTTTTAAAAATACGAAAAAAACAGAAAGGAAAAGAACAATATAATAAACAATCATCTCAAAATGATTTTTATGAAGTTCGAGAAGGTGATGCCAAATTTTTAGTTAACTTTGCAGATTACCTAGATACAGGTCTGTTCCTTGATCATCGAAGTACACGAGAAATGATTCAAGAGATGGCCAAAGGAAAACGATTCTTAAATCTATTTGCTTATACTGGGTCAGTAACTGTTTATGCTGGTCTTGGTGGTGCAACAGAAACAACAACCGTTGATATGTCTACAACTTATTTAGAGTGGGCTGAGAAAAACGTAGCTTTTAATGGATTGCGATCACCAAATAATCGTTTTGAACGAGCAGATTGTCGTACTTGGGTTAAAAACTGCCGAAAAGAGTATGATTTAATTTTTCTTGATCCACCAACCTTTTCCAATTCAAAAAGAATGGAAAGTAGTTTTGATGTCCAAGAAGATCATGTTGAATTGATTTTGGATACGATGGATTTATTGGCAAAAGGTGGGATTTTAATTTTCTCGAATAATTTTCGGAAATTTAAAATGGATTTTGATATGTTAGATCATTGTGAAATTGAGAACCTGACTTCAAAGACAATTCCAAAAGACTTTGAACGGACCTCAAAAATTCACAATTGTTGGAAAATTACAAGGAAAAACTAGTTTGGAGCAAGATCATTGAAATTTGGAGTTGCAGTTGCAGCATTCATTTTGGCTAATTCTTGGTCAATAAGGAATAAACCGTTGTTGCCTTCTCCAATCATTTCGATTTTATCAACAATAGATTTGAATGTTTTTTCTTCTTCATGTTGTTCTGAAACATACCATTGAAGAAAATTGAATGTAGAGTAATCTTTCTCTTCAAATGCAGTATGAGCAAGAGCGTTAATCTCTCTTGTGATCTCACATTCATGATTATAGGTTTCTTGGAAAACATGAAAAAGGCTCTTAAACTCTGAAGGCGGAGCTTTGATACTACCTAATAGAGCCAATGCACCAGTTTCATTTACATAGTTAAACAATCGATGCATGTGGTTCATTTCTTCTTGTGCATGTTTTTTTAAAAAAGCAGCACACCCTTCAAGAGCTTTAGACTCACACCATGCACTCATTTGAAGATATAAGTTTGATGAGTAAAATTCTAAGTTAATCTGGTTATTAAGACTGTCAATCATCTTTTTACTTAGCATAATCAATTCTTTTCCTATCTAAAAGTGTCAAAATTGGATTTGAATGCAAAATTACTCATGCCTTAAATAGGATATCTCGTCCAGAAAGATTTCAGCCTTTTTAGTCTCATCAAGGATAAATCCCTGACAAGACATACTCAATAAAAATATTATGCAGTTTTTGCTGAGGCTTGTTCTTCTAATTCCGCTCGTTTTTTTATCGCTAAGTCACGAACTTTCGCAATATCTTCATCAGAGAAAATACCATTCACACCAGAAATTGCGGCAAGCTTCATTCCATGCTTAAGTCCTAGTTTGTAAATCTCTTTTACTTTTTCCCACTCAATATTTCGACCAAGAGTAAAGTTCTCAAACTGTCCTTCAAGAGCAAGAACAATGGTTTCAGCTAAACAAGCATAAACAACCCCTTCAGGAAGTCCGATATTTTTCATCCGAACATTATCTCCAGGAAGTTCAATTTCACCTGACTCAATTACAAGAACATCAGGACGTTTTGCTACTTCACTTGCAGGAAGATCAAGAGGCCGAGCTACATCAGTAATCACACATCCTGGTTTTACATCCATAATATCAAGGATTTTTTTACCAGCACCAGAAGTTGCAGTTACAATCATGTCCATTTCATCTAAATTCTTATTTGCAAAAGAACTCAGGTGAAGTTTCGCATCTGGAGTTTCTCGTTCGATTGATTCTTTGATTGCAAGTAATTTTGCTGTTTCTGGAGAAACAATATAAAGTTCATCAACCGATTTTGCGAGAAGTCGAGCACAAACAGAACCAATCGCACCAGTTGCACCAACAACCATTGCTTTTCCTTTAATTTTTTTGCCTTTCTCAATTTTAATCAGGCCCATTCGATCAATTGCATCATGAGCAGCCCAAAGAGCACCAGAAGCACTATAACTATTTCCTGTTGTAATTGGTAAAGGAGCACGTTTTGCAACGGTGATTCCTGCATCACCAACTACTTTTGTAAATGCACCTAGTCCCATGATTTGAGCACCCATTTTCTTAGCCATATCAGCAGCACTAAGAAGTCTTCGATAAGTAAATTCAGGACTATGAGAAAGAATTTCTTTTGGAGTTCCACCCACAGAAATTAACCAGCCTTCAGCTTCTACTCCTGTTGGTGACTTTACACCTTCAATTTTTGAATATACAAAAGGAGGAGCGTAAGCCATTGCCTTCTCAATTGCTCCCATAAAAACAGGAGGTGCAAAATGAGAAAGAACTTCAATTGGTTTTATTTGCTTAAAGTATTCTTGTGATAATGGATGAATCACAAATGCGAATAGGTTAACTCTTGATTCTCCATTTGGATATAAAACACGAGGTTCTAATTTAAGGTCTGTGATAATTTCTAGATAATCATCATAAGTAATTTCTGATGGATCTTTGCCAAGAGCTGCAATAATCATTGCTTCAAGAACATTTCGTCCAACAACACGATCAAAGATTTTAGGACAACTATCAATTACAAGTCCAACACCTTTATCTGCTAAATCTTCTAACATTTCGTCATTAACTGCCGATGTTAGAACTGTTTTTCCTGCAAGCTCTTCAAGAGTATATTTTTCAAGCTGAAAGTTTGAAGCAACAACAACAGTTGCTTTTTTCATTGCTTGTCGAAGAATAAAGTGATTCCACTCTTTTATAGGAGCAATACTTGGATGAAGAACATTACTTGGATTCCATTTAATTAATGGATGTGTTCCAGCAGCATAAAGTTCAAGAGCTTTTTGAGAAGTTAGTAATTTAGGAATACCAAATTGTAATATAGGATCAGCAAAAGATAAATTATCTGAATACTCAGCCATTACTGAAGCTAATCGATAATTTGTCATTCCTGAAAGAAAAAGGATTTTAGAGTTGTTAAAATAGTTTCCTAATTCTTCTTGCACATGACGAATTGCCCACTCTTGTAAAATTCCACGAATGGTAATTCCAGTTGTAACAGGAATGCTAGTTACTTTCTCTTCAAGTTGTTTTGTTCTTTTTTGGATAAAGTTTCGTGTTCCAACTGAATAATGATCTCGAACCATTCCAAGACCAATTACATCGGCCTTTGGTTCCCACAGTTGAATTAGTTCTTCTGCACGTTTTTCATCTTGATCTGCACCTAAACGAATCACATGGAATTCTTCTCCAAGAAAAGTGGTCTTGAAGTCATAGTTTTTACTACTTGAGCCTAAGCTAATGCTA
>JBNMNM010000168.1:0-6578 GCA_051275585.1 bacterium
TTGCTCCTTTTACTTCACTTTCAGAAATCCCTTGAATTGAAGCTGTTGATGAAACAAACTGAATAAAGCTTGCGAGTGACTGCTCTGCATGACCTGTCATTAAAAATCGAGTTCGAATTGCAACTTCAGTTTTCCACGATTTTGTTTTATCAGGATCAGCTTTAAAAGTTGCTTGATATAAAAGTACACCTTTTTGGGATTGTGACTGTTTTTTCAATTCAACTATTACTTGAGTTTTTCCATTTGCAACAATATCACTTTTCACCCACGCAACAGATACATCATTTTCACTTGAATATAAACGAAATTTAATCACTAAAGGTTCATCTCGAAAAACAATAAAACGAGATAATTGAACATCATAGCTAATTGTTGAATCTTTTCCTAAACGACGCTTGGTAGGATAAAATTGATGAGGGGCAATTAATAAAGAATCATTCTTTGATAGCGGACGGGAATACATTGGATATTTTAAATTATTTGCATATTCCTTAATGATTGCTTTATTCACTTTCTTAAGGTTACTTGCTCCCTGATTTAAGTACTGAGTTGACTTCTTCTTAGTTGGTTGAAGTGGCGAAACTGTTTTTTGTTTTGATTTTTTATCTGACAGTAAAATACTTCCTGAATAGAAAAATTTATCTTTTATCTTATTTTTCTGTGTACTCACCTTCTTTTGAGCAAATTTTTTGACAGGTATAATTGATTCTGTTGTCTTTTTTGAAAAATAGAACCAGCCTGCAATTGCCAAGAGTGTAGTCAGCCCCCCTATCCACAATAATAATCGACTTTTCATAATCCCCCTTAAAGATTTTCTTCACAAAAAAAAAGCCAGTAAAATACCAGCTTTTTTTATCCACACTCAAGAATTAAAAATCAACATTATTTTTTCCCACAAAAAAAAAGGCCAGTAAAATACTGACCTTTTTTATCTACACTCAAAAATCAACATTTTCTATAAATCGTAGTTGAAATGATCACCAATAATTTTTGATAAATGACGTTCATCATTTTGGATGGTTTTATATTTAGTTAACCACAGAAAGCCACCTCTTTTTGTTTGTGTTTGAATATTACTCACACCATAATTATCAATCAACACTTCTGTTTTTGTTGATAATAAATCAAGATTTACTAAACCAGGCATTAATTCACTACCATGACCTTCTTTTGTCATAATGTATGGTTTATGATTGTTGTAAAATGATGTTGGTGCAGTAAAAGAAGCTAGTTTTCCTTCTGGTCCCATACTAGGAACACAACTTTCATATGATTCAAAGTTGCTAGCTCCACAAGCAGAGTGCATTGCTACAAGACCATCACTAGTTCCAACAAGAAATGGTTTGATAATATTTCCAACCATGTTTCCATTTCCTGCAATCATAAGGCTCATCGTTCGTGTATTATTTGAACCATTAACAGATCGAGCTACACTAGGTCGTAAATCATAACCAGCTCCTAATGAGTCAACATTATTACACTTAATAAAAGGAAAAACAGTATTTAATGCTCCTGTTAATACCGAACCAAAAAGAGGAACATTACATGCTCCAACTACGAAATCTCCTGCATATACAGCAAAATTAACACCACCGCCAGCAGATGCAATCGGTATTGCAACTGTTACTGCATCAGCTATTCGAGAAAAATCATTTGAGGTTCCTTTCGATTCTATAGCACGAGATAGTAGCATATCAATCACAAGTCCGCCTGTAGAATGAGTATATACTACGCAGCCATCACTACAATGCCCTTCATCAATATGTTGATTAAATCGATTTACAATATCAGCTATTTGTCCATCTACACGACGGGTGGAATCCCAAGGAATATGTTTTACACTAACATTTTGAAAGGCCTTATTTTCCCAGTAAGCCCAATATATCTTAGAAAGAGTTTCAGATCCCCAAGAAGTATTTGAGAAAAAATTTCCATATCCATGAATCAAAACGACATCTTGTTTTGCAGCTAGTGTTCCAACACTTAGTAATAATATAGCGAGAATTGTCAGAATGTGCTTTTTCATTTTTTTACTCTCAGCTTTAAGTCCACGTAATTAATTGGAAAAAACAATCTAACATTTAATTATGATTTTAATAATAAGCGACATACCCTCCCCAGGATACAAACACGCCATTTTCTCCACAAACTAAATACCAATAATCAAATGCAGATTAAATATAATTCCTATTAAACTACTATTTCAAGATAAAAAAATTACTTTTTTAGATATTTCACACTTTCAAGATAGATAGATATCTATATGTAAAAAAATAACTGTTTTAAAACAATAATTTATAAAAAATAAAATAAAACGTAAGTATAAACTATTTTATCTTTAGTGTGAGTTATTTCACTAAAACCTGAATTTAGTAATAATTCAACCATTCACCTTTATAAAAAACTTTATCTTTTAAAAGTTTTTTGATTGCTTATCTTTAATTAAATAGACTTCACATAAATCTAAAATCAAAATTAAACTCCAATATTTTATAAAAAATATTCAATTACATAGTAAATTCATATCAATATTAAATATATATAACTTTTTAAAAATGATATATATTATCGAAAAACTGTTCAAAATTTTGACAAAATTATTTACCACAAATTTAATCTTAATAAAATCATTGTGGAAATCCATTTTCGTTTTTATGATACTAACGTCATATTCTTATGAATTTTGACTTAGTATCATAATATCTAATATTAATTATTTGAGAGAAGTTTATGAAATACGGAATTATTGGTGGTAGTGGCTTATACGATATTGAAGGACTTACTGATATTCAAGAAGTTGAAGTTGATACTCCTTTTGGAAAACCTTCTGATAAATTCATTCAAGGAAAATTAGAAGGACAAGACGTTATTTTTCTTCCTCGACACGGAAAAGGACATCAAATTCTTCCTGGAGAAATTAACTTCAGAGCTAATATTTACGGTATGAAGTCTCTAGGTGTTACTCACCTTATTTCTGTTAGTGCTGTTGGAAGTTTAAAAGAAGAAATTGCTCCTGGTCATATTGTAATTCCAGATCAGTTTATTGATAGAACAAAGGATCGACCATCAACCTTTTTTGGTAATGGTGTTGTTGCTCATGTTCAATTTGGAAATCCTGTTTGCTCTGACTTAATTCAAGCCATCTCAAAAGCAGCAGAAAAAGTAGGAGCTACACATCATACAGGTGGAACTTATATTTGTATGGAAGGGCCTGCGTTCTCAACAAAAGCAGAATCGAAATTATACCGAAGTTGGGGTGCTGATATTATTGGAATGACTAATATCCAAGAAGCAAAACTTGCCCGAGAAGCAGAACTTTGTTTTGCCACGATTGCATTGTCAACGGATTATGACTGTTGGCATGAATCAGAAGAGGAAGTTACTGTAGAAGCTGTTCTTGCTGTTATGGCTAAGAATATTCAAACATCAAAAGAGATTCTTCGAGAACTTTTAAAATCTCACAAAGCTAATGAAGAGTGCCCAGATCAAAGCAATTTAAAATATGCACTTGTAACAAATAAAGATATGATTCCTGATGAAACAAAAAAGAATTTAGATGTTATTATTGGAAAGTATCTATAATAGCTCTACATTTTTATTTTTCAAATTAGTATCTAGCTTTGGATTGAAAAGGGGAAATTTTAAAGTAAATGATGCCCCTTTTCTTTCACTTTTCACTTCTAATTTTCCTCCCATCTCAGTCATATAGTTTGCAGATAAATGCAATCCAAAACCATGTCCTGTTTCTTTTGTTGTAAATCCATGTTGGAAAATTTTATTTAAATTTCCTTCTGATATACCACAACCATTATCAGTTACAGTAATCAATACAAATTTTTCTTTTTTAAAGACTTTGATTAATAAGTAACGATCATCAATGTTATTTTGAAACATTGCTTCCCGACTATTTTTAAAAAGATTAATTAGAATTTGTACCAACTTTGATTTTTGAACCAAAATTTCATCATAATATTGATACTGTTTGTCTACATTGATTTTCTGTTTTTCATACGTAAATTTTTGAAGGGAAATTGTATCATCAATAATATGAGGTAACGATATTTTTTCTGCAAATAATCCTGAATGAGCATACTCTTGTTGAGTTTGAATAATATCTGAAACAACTTGCATGTGACTTTGAAGTGTTCGTGAGTTCTGATTAATTTGAAAAGATTCATCAGAAATTGCAGGAATCAACTTATCTAAAAAAGAGATTAGCATTGTACCTTTATCAGTAGAAAAAAAGTTTGCTAAGTCATCTTTATGAACATCTAACATCTCTCGAACTTTATAAAGTTGTGGTAATCGGGAATACCCCAAAATTTTTAAAACTTCTTGATTCGCAATATTAATTCCACTCAAAACATTTCCAATATTATGTAGAATACCTGTTGTTATTTCAGCCATACCTGCATTATGTGCTGTTTCTAATAACTCTTTTTGGATATTTTGAATACGATCGTTGCTTCGCTCAATTGTTCTTAAAGCAATCCCTAACTCTTCATTTCTTTTTTTCAGTTCCTTTGTTCTTCCTTCCACTTGAATTTCAAGAGATTTGTTATAATCCTCTAAAATTGTCTCTACTTCTTTTTGTTTAGTGATATCTTTAACAACTAGAAACATTACTTTCTCTTTATTCCACTCAAAAGCACCAACATCAAAACTAACCAAAAAAATAGAACTATCTTGTTTCACATGGATATCTATTTCTTGCCGTTTACGTTCTCCAACTTTAAATTTTTTTGCAGAGTCCTCAATATTTTTAGGATTTTTAAATATATCAGAAACCTTAACATTTAACATTTCTGATTGAGAATATCCATACAAGTCAAATCCTGAAGGATTACACTCTTGAATCAATAATGTTTCTGCATCAAAAATAATAATAGTTTCTGTTGAAGCTGCAAATAACATTTTATAGCGTTGCTCCCGTTCGGCTCTTGCAATTCCAGCTTTTTCTCTTTCTATTGCAGTCAGAAAAATTTCTCCTACAACAAAAATCATTGCAATATATTCGTCTCTCCATTTTTGGGTATTAAAAATATTTTCAAAGGAAAGAAAACCAACAAGTTGCTGTTTTTCAATTAATGGTACAGCCAAATATGATGTAATAAATTCTAATTCTAACCACTGTTTTTCCAAAATTGCAGATTCAGGTAAAGTATCTAGGTCATCAATTCGGACAACTTCTTTTTTAGACATTATTCCCATCATCCATTGGAAGTCACTACTACTCACTTCAACATCATCTAAATGTGTAGAAGTGACGCCTTCACGCATCCATTTATAAGATAAAGAAATCATTTTTTGATCAGCAGAAAAACGATACACACGAACTCGATCAACACGAGTAAACGTAGCTAATGCACACAACCCTTCTATAATAGCATCATTTGTTTTTTCATAAGGAAGACTAATAAATTTAGTGGAAATATCAGAAACTAGTTTTTCTAACTTTACACGAGCTTTTAATTCTAGTTGAATTTTTTGTCTCGCATCCAACTCTCGATGCAACTCAAAATATGAATTTTGCATATTAAGACGCATCGAATTAATAGACTTTACCACTTGTTCTAATTCATCCTGTTCAAATGAGACAATAGCTCTATCTAACGTTAAAAACTCAAAGTTTTCTTTTTTTACACTAATATGACTTGTATAAGCTGCCATCTTATTTAGATGCTTTGTAACTAGGGATCTAAATAGAAATAGAATTACTAAAGAGATCACTGATGTTTTAATTCCTTGACTAACTAAAATCACTCCTGATTTTTGGATTAATCGAGAATATACCGTATCTAAATTGGCAATAATATGTAGGCTTCCAATTTTCTCCTGAACAAAATTATTTTGAAAAAATAATGAATATTTTTTTTCAATAATACTTGTTTTTTTCTTTTTTCCAACAACAGAAATAATCCGATAATCTGTTGAGACTGCAACATAAATAATATCTGGAAAATGCAAAATCCCTTTTAATTGTGCATTAAGTTGATGCTCATCTAAATTCCATAAACTAGTACTAACTCCCTGTTGAATCCCTTTATAAACCTGATTCAAACGAACTTCAATCTGATTAATATCATTTTTATAATCTAGAAATAATTGAAGACCTGTAGTCACAAGAGTAAACAACGAACTACATATAAGAATATAAAGTAGTAGTTTTCTTGCTAAAGGATTAGATGATTTAAAATCTAACATTAATTAAAACCAAAAAGAAAAATTTTTGACTGACTACACTCAAAAACAATATAAATTCTGAAAAAATAGATTTAAAATACTGAAGTACTTATAGATAGATAACAAATATATAGCATGATTCAAAAGCATTAAATAATGAACTTTTCTATATGTAATATTTTCAGAAGAGTAAAAATACTATTCACAAATAAGCATCATTTGCATTTCTAATTATTAATGGCTATAAATACATAATCATTTTAAAGAGAATTCAAGTATAAAATTCTAATTTTAGAAGAAAACCATTTACTCTATTTGAAATCAATTCATTTTCAACAAAAAAACAGTTACCCTTTCCACTTTTTTTTACTAAAACTATTCTTTAATTGTTTTTA
>JBNMNM010000169.1:0-6571 GCA_051275585.1 bacterium
GTGTAATGAAGGGTTGTTGCATTTTTTCCTGCTGCAACAATAGAGTCAAAACCTAAACGAGTACATCCATTTGCGATATAGTGATAAGCTAACTCTGCTTCTATTTCATATTCATACATATCTGGATGAATCTTCTGGATTACAGAGCGAATTCCTTGATTTGCAATCGATAATGCTTTTCGAATATTATCAACTTCTTCAGGTTTTTTATGAACTCGTAATCCACTTGTTAAAGAAGCAAGTTTCTTTAATTGTAATCCAGGAAGACGAACAGCTAAATCTTTTAAAAATAGATGTTGTTTCGTTAGAGGCTGATCTGGAAATATATCATTGACCTCGCAGTACAAAAGGTCTTTCCATTTTTGAGCACGGAAAAAAACAGTAGCAAAATTATCAATTGTAAAGACACTCTTAATTCCACTAATTGCAGTTGCCTTCTTAGAAGTAAGAAGTTCGCCTTCCCATTTTTCTAATTCAGGATCAACAGGAGGAATGAACAAAATTTCTGTTGGTTTTCCATCCGCATTTGGATTTAAAAGCAAGCTACAACCTGCTTGCTCAATTCCTGTAAAATAGAAAAAATTTGAATCCTGCCTCCAAAAATGAGGTTGATCAGAATTCCGAATCATAGGTTCCGCTGCTTGAAGCAATGCCATTGAATCGTTTGAAAGTTTTTCTAATAAATTTTTACGATTATCAGAAAAAAATTGAGCAGGCATTAAAGGATGTTTTGCCACTGATAATTCTCCGAATTAGTGATTAAAGTGTCGATTTCCAGTGAATGCCATTGCCATTCCTAACTCATCACAAGCATCAATAGAATCTTGATCTCGCATTGAACCACCTGGTTGTACTAAGTATTTGATTCCTAACTCTGCTGCTTCTCGAACTGTATCATCGAACGGGAAGAATGCATCAGACACTAATACTGCTTTTGCAATTTCATCAGCACACCATTTTTCAAAGTCACCAGTCATTCCTTTTGCTTTGAATTCTAATGCAAGATTTTCTTTTGCTTTTGGAAGAGCTAGTTTTCGTAGAGAGTCAACTCGATTCGGTTGTCCTGCACCCATTCCTAATACTTGGAATTTTCCTGGAGCATATTCTCGACCAAGAACAATTGCGTTTGACTTAGTATGCTTACAAGCTACCCAAGTAAATTCAGCAAGTGGTTTGTAAGATCCAGCAAATTCTTTTTTCGTTGAAACTTCAAATTTTGAAGTTAGCTCTTTATCTCGATCTTGAACTAAAATACCACCAGTAATTGCTCGGTAAGTTTCTTTTTCTACTTCTTGAGTTGGGCTTGTTTTTAACAAACGAATCATTTTGCTTTTCTTTTTTAAGAAAGCAAGAGCTTCATCAGTATAATCAGGAGCAATTACGATTTCTACAAATTTCCCTGTTTTTACTACTTCAGGAACATATTCACCATTTACAACTTTATAAGCATAATGAGTTACATTCTCACCTTTTAAGAACTCAGCAAATGCAAGATCAACAGTTTGGTTTGTTGCAATCACACCACCAAATGCTGAAATTGGATCACCTTGCCATGCTTTTTCTAATGCTTCAGCACCAGTTGCTCCTGTTGCTAAACCACAAGGATTTGTATGCTTGATAACGGCAACAGCAGCTTGATCGCTTGGTAATTCCTTAACAGCTTCTAGAGCTGCATTTGCATCAACATAGTTGTTGTAAGACATTTCTTTCCCATTCAGGATTTCTGTGTTTGCAACGGACTGTTCTGTTGAATTTGGATTTATATAAAAAGTTGCTTGTTGATGACTATTTTCACCATAACGAAGAGTTTTTCCTTCCGTAAAAGTTTGGTGAAGAGTCTTTTTATCAAGAATTCTTTTTGTTAAAAAACTATCAATCGCTGAATCGTATTGAGCTGTATGATGGAAAACTTTGATTGCTAATTTTGCACGAGTATCAATATCCGTTTTTCCGTTTTCTTTAATTTGTCCAAGAATTTTGTCATAATCTGTTGGATCAGTAACAACAGTAACATCTTCATAATTTTTTGCTGAAGCTCTTAACATGGTGGGGCCACCAATATCAATATTTTCAACAGCTACTTGAAGCTCTACATTTTCATCCTTAGTTACTTCAAGGAATGGGTAGAGGTTTACAACAACAAGATCAATGAGTGGAATATTATGATTTTGCAACGTGTTCATATGCTCTTCATTTGAACGTCGTGCGAGAATACCACCATGAACTTTAGGATTCAAAGTTTTAACTCGACCATCCATAATTTCAGGAAAGCCTGTATAATCAGAAATATCAATAACAGGGATTCCAGCTTCTTTTAGAGTTTTAGCTGTTCCACCTGTACTGATAATTTCAATTCCAAGTTGATGAAGATCTTTTGAGAAATCAACAATTCCTGCTTTGTCAGATACACTGACAAGTGCTCTTTGAATTTTCATAGTCTCGCTGTTTAGGATAAACGTTGAAGAGATAAGAAGATAAAAAAAAGGATATTCCTACTTATTGTGGAAAATCCATAAATAATTGTTCAAGCATGGCTTGAGTCTGAATCAGAGGAGAACTCTCTTCAGTAGCTTGTTGCAAAAACTGATTAATCGCATCGATTTTACTAATGGCGTAATCAATTTTAGAGTTAGAACCCTGAACATATGCACCAATATTAATGAGGTCTTCTGCTTCCTTATAGACTGCCAAAACTTCCGTCAACCTTTGACTATTTTTAACATGGTTTGATGATGTTACATCTCCCATTACCCGACTTTTTGAACGAAGAATATCAATTGCTGGGTAATGAGCCTTTGCTGCAATTTCTCGATCTAAAATAATATGACCATCAACAATCGAACGAACTGTATCTCCAATTGGTTCATTAGGATCATCACCTTCTACCAAAACAGTATAAAATCCAGTTAATGAACCCATTGATGCAGAATTTCCTGCTCGTTCCAACAGTTTTGGTAATAATGCAAATACAGACGGTGGGTATCCTTTTGTTGTTGGTGGTTCTCCAACAGCTAAACCGATTTCTCGTTGTGCCATTGCAAAACGAGTTACACTATCCATCATTAAGAGAACATCTTTTCCTTGTTCTCGAAAGTACTCTGCAATACTGGTTGCTAAATAAGCACCACGCAAACGAACAAGAGGAGATTGATCCGAAGTTGCTGCAATCACAATTGACCTTCTTCTTCCCTCATCTCCAAGGTCTTTTTCTATAAACTCTTTTACTTCTCGTCCACGCTCTCCAATTAATGCAATTACATTAATATCGGCTGTAGTGTGTCTTGCCATCATTCCAAGCAAAACTGATTTTCCAACTCCAGAACCAGCAAGAATACCAACTCGTTGTCCTTTTCCAGCAGTCAGAGTTCCATTAATTGCACGAATTCCAACATCAAGAGGATCATGGATTCGTCGACGATGAAGAGGATTGATTGGTGTTGAATATAATGGTTGGTGTTCTGTACAGATAATAGGGCCAAGATCATCAATTGGATTTCCTAAGCCATCTAACGCTCGACCTAGTAAATTTTCTCCAACTGGAACAATAGCTTGGTGATTTTTTGGAATAATACGACAATTAGGGCCAATTCCTCGAATATCGCCGAGAGGCATTATAAGAACACTTTTACCACGAAAACCAACAGCTTCAGCTAAAGTTCGTTCTTGTGTATCAGGATTATAAATTTCACATTCTCCACCAACCCGAAGACCTGGATTAAAGGCTTTAATTAGAAATCCTATAACTTCTTCTACACGACCTTCGCTTTTTTGGGTGTCAAGTTTATTGGCTAAATCTAGATATGGTTTGAGAGAGAACAAAGTAAACCTTTTTTAGTCTTCTTGGTTTGCAATTTTATCAAATAAGAGTTGTCGTTCTATAATACACTCTCGAATTTCTAGATCAACTTTTTCAAATTGTGCTTGAATGGATGTATTTACAACTGAAAAATCAGATTCAATGATAGGAGATGCAATTTCAATTTCAGGATCAGCTTTGATTACTACAATTTGGCCTTCATCTAAATATGGAGATAGCTCACTTTTGTGATTAATGAGAAAGTCATATTCAATGGGATTGATTCGAATTTTAATGCTTCCCTGTCCTTCAAAGCGAGATAAATTTTTCTTAATGATTGCCAGTACAATATCTGGATTTGTCTTTAACTCATTACCAACAATTTTTCTAGCAAAGATTAATGACAATTCAGCAACTTCCTGTTCATGTTGAGCATAGAGATATGTACGTAATGTGTTAAGATCCGTGAGAATCCCTTTCAAATGCTCAATATGTGACTCTGTTTCTTCAACAGCTTGTGCTCTTCCTTCCTCTAAACCTTTTTGATATCCTTCTTGTTGTGCATTTTGACTAATTTGTGAGGCTTGTTCTACTGCTGTTTGGATGATTTTTTGGGCTTCTTCTTCAGCTTCTTTTCGAACCGTTTTAGCTAATACAAGTTCTTGTTCAATTTCATTTCTTTTGAAATTAATCTCACTTTCAGTTTCTTCTTTATATTGATCAATACCAGCATGAACTTCTTTAGAGTATTTTTCAAGATTTGTAAAAAGACCTTCTTCCTGTTGGAATTCTGATTCTTCAAACTCTTCTGCACTATCAAATGTGGATAAAACTCTAGATCTAGGCTTATGGATTTCTTCAAATTCTTCAGTTTGATAATCTTCTGCTTCTGTATCCTCGTCACCACCATAATTGGGAAGGGTGTTTTCTGCTAACTCTGGCTCTTGTTGTTCGGAGTCTTCAGAGTTATCAAATGAAGGAAGAGTAAATGCTTTAATTTGTTTGTACGAAGGGATATCACTGTTTGTCATGATGAGGTAGTGTTGTTAAGGTGAGAATATTCAAGACTAGAAACAAAAAATCCCCTGAACCATAAGAATAGTTCAAGGGAATTTGCAAAATTAGGATTGTCCTTTTTTGTCTCGTAACCACGTTCTGACTTGTGACGCAGTTTTGAGAGGGTCTTGCCTCGCAATTTCGAGAATCTTGTCTCGTGGTGGAATTCCCACATCTTTTTCTGTTGGAATTTCCAGTTCTTCGCCTTCTAGTTCTCCAATCGTAGTTGGAAGACCCATAATAAGATCCAAGTCTTCTGGCTTCATAGATAGTCGTTGAACCATCGGTCGGATTACCATCAAAACAACTAGAATTAATGCAACTCCAAATAGTCCATATTTGAGTACATCGGTGATAAACTTTCGAGTAGCTTCTCGTTTTTGAATTTGTAGTTGCTCTTGCTCAAATAAAGGTTTTGCAAACCGTACATTTTTAACAGTAACTACATCACCTCGTTTTGCACTGTAACCAATTGCAGTTTGTACCACTTCTTGAATTTCCTTCAGTTCATCAAGGGAACGTTTTTCATAGGTTGGAATTCCTTTAACATTCTGTTCCTTATCTCTAGCTATTTTATATGTGCCATCAATAAGAACAGAAACACTAAGACGTTCAACTGTACCTGAAGCTTTTTTCCGTTTGATATGTTTTTTAGAGAGTTCGTAATTGGTCTGTTTTGTTTTTTGATTGGACTCAGAAACATTCGCAATTTCAGACGCTCCTGCTTTTCGAGCTGGAGAATTTGTTGTTACTCCAGGAACTCCTACAGGAATAGAACGAGAACCTGTTGATTTATTCTGTGTGATTTTTTGGCTGATTATAGCAGAACCATCAGGATCAACAATGTTTTCACTGATTTCGCTTGTATCAAAATTTACTTTTGCAGCAACATTTACTTTAACTCGATCTTTTCCACCAGTGATGCTTTCAAGCTGATTTAAAATTTTCATTTCAAGGCGTCGTTCAATTTGTGCCTTATGACGAAAATTTTGATCTATAATTTCATTTAAATCAAGACCACCAACTCCTTTTGAGAGAAGATTTCCATATTGATCGGAAATTCTTACCCCTGTGATCTCCATATTAGGGATCGAACCAGCAACAAGATGAACAATTGCATTGACTTGTTTTTTAGGTAAACGACGAAGACTCCCTTCCAGCTCAAGTAACACAGCCGCTGTCGGCTTTTGCTCTTGACTAATAAAAAGAGATTTTTTGGGTAATGCTAGGGAAATTTTTGCCGATTTAATATTTTGAATTTTTTCAATGAGTCTTTTTAACTCTCCTTCTAAAGCTCGTTTGTACTGAACTTGAAGCTGAAACTCAGTGGCACCAATAGTATTTTTATCAAAGATTTCTAATCCAATACTACCATCAATTCGCAAACCAGAGCCTGCAATATCAAGCTTGACCTTATCAAGGTGTTGGATAGGAACAAGAATCTCAGAAAGTCCATTCGTAGTACGATATGGGATTTGTGACTCTTCTAACTTCTTTGTAATTACTGCCGCTTCTTTTTGTGTTAGTCCCTTTGAAAGGGTTGCCCATGTCTCTTGTTGAGAGAAGTACACAAAAGAAATCAGACCAACTAATACTACTGCTATTGATGAAAAAAGAAAAATCTTTTTCCCAGCAGTTAAAGCCTGAAAAAAGTTTTGAAACTGTATCCTAAAGTCGGACACCATGTTTGCGGTTTGTTCAGCCATGAGTGATCTCGCA
>JBNMNM010000170.1:0-6567 GCA_051275585.1 bacterium
TACTTAATAAGCTGTGTAGTAGTAAGTATGTAAATAAGGTACTGCAAAGAAAGTACTTACTAAGCTGTGTAGTAGTATGTATAATTTTGAAAAAAGAAGGGTTGATTAAAAAAATCAACCCTTTTTTTTGTCTTCTTTTTTAGCGACTGTAACCACGACGCTTAAATTCTGCTTCTCGACGTTGATATTTTTTGGTATTACGATCAATTGCAGCTTTTCTTGCCTTCTTCATTCGTTCTTTTGTTTTTTGCCGCTGACGCTCTCTAGCTCGATCCTCAGCCGATGAAGAACAGCCCATTGTAATAAATAAAAAAATTGACGTAATAAAAATGATAATGAATTTTTTCATGAAATTTTTTGGGTTGAAGATTAACTCTAATCTTTTAATCTAACCATGTTTTCAATTTTCTGTCACCTGCTCTTGCTACTTCTGTTGTTAATTAGTTCTATTTTTCTAAGAAAAACCCTTTTCAAGTAATTTAAAATAAAGTAGGTCTTATAAAAGTTTCCCACCTTGATACAACTTCAAAATCAATCTTTGCTCCATCTAAATTATCTTGGCAACTAAAGCAAACTGGCAAATTATTGAAGCACTGCTGTTTAGTCATCCGAGTTCGTTAACCATTGCACAAATTAAAAAAATTACAGGAATTCAAGATACAAGAGAAATTCGAGTGCTTCTTGATGAACTGAATCAATTTTATCAAAAACATGATCGAGCATTTCGAGTTTATCATGTGGCAGGTGGATTTCAACTTCGGACGATCTCCCATTTTCAAGAATGGATTCGAAAAGCAGATGCAATAAAACCTACCAAGTTATCACCTTCAGTATTAGAAACTTTAGCCATTGTTGCATATCAGCAACCAATTACTCGTGCTGAAATTGAAGCAATTCGAACCGTAGATTGCAGTTATTCTATTAGAAGTTTGCTTGATCGGAATTTAATTAAAATTACTGGTCGGTCTGATGTTCTAGGAAGACCTATGTTATACGGCACAACAAAGTATTTTTTAGAAATTTTCAGCTTAAAAAAATTAGATGATCTTCCTCGTTTAGAGGATTTTGATTTGGAGCAGATAGAAGAGGCTCAGGAAGAATAATGAGAAAAAAAAGAATTTTAGTTAAGGTTGGAACTAATGTTTTAACACGACCAAATTTACGTTTAGATTATAATCGAATTTCCGATTTAGTTGAACAGCTATGTATTATTAAAGATGAGTATGATGTTATCTTTGTAAGTTCAGGTGCTGTTGGTGCTGGTCGTGAGTTTTCTCTGTTTACAGATGAACCAGATCCTTTAATTCGAAAGCAAATGCTTGCTAGTGTTGGACAAGGTCGTCTGTTTCAAGTTTATGCTGATTTTTTTAAAGAATATTCTGTAATGACAGCACAAGCTTTATTGACGCAAGGCAACTTTTCATCAAAAGATGCTTATAGTAATATTAAAAATACGTTAGAAGGTTTACTTCGAAATGACGTGTTGCCTATCATTAATGAAAATGATGTTGTTAGTAATGAAGAAGTAGGTTTTGGTGATAATGATCAACTAGCAGCTTTAACTGCCGCTTTAATGGAAGCAGATATTTTAGTCATTTTATCTGATATTCAGGGCTTTTTTACTGCTGATCCTAAACGAGATCCATCAGCAAAATTAATTCCTGTTGTTGAAAAAATTACTCCTGAATTAATGACACTTTGTGAAGAGACCATTTCTACTGGTGGAACTGGTGGAATGTATAGTAAAATTAAAGCAGCAGAGATTGCGACAAAACATGGTATTCATACCATTATTGCATCTGGAAAAGAGAAAAATTCATTAATTAAAGCGGTTCAAGAACGTTCGATTGGAACTTTTTTTCGAGCTGTAGGAGAAAAAAAGTTAGGAACAAAAGGTGCGTGGATGAATAGTGGTATTCACTTTAAGGGAGTGATTACTATTGATGCTGGAGCTGAAAAGGCATTGCATAATAATAAAAGCCTATTAGCTGTTGGTGTACATCGTGTACAAGGTTCTTTCCAAAAAAATGATGTTGTTCTAGTTCAAAACAAAAATAAAATTAGAATTGGTGCTGGATTAGCCAAAGTGGATAGTAAGCAGATTAAAAATGTTCTTGGAAATGAACAAGCACAGGGTCTGATTGCAATTCATACAAATAACCTCTATATGCTAAACTAAGTGTATTGTTCACTGATCTATTGACCCTTTTTTATTGCATTCCATTATGGCAGAAAAGACAAAAAAACATTTTGCACGAAAACTGTTTAAAAAGCTGTTCATTACTTTTTTAGCTTTAAGTTTAGTTGGTTCTATAGGGATAGCCAGCCTCTTGTACTTTTTATCTCAGAATTTACCTGATATCTCAAATCTAGATAAGCCTGCATATGACCTTCCAACACAGATTTATGATCGTAATGGAGAGCTTATTGATGAGTATTATATTGAACGACGAGTATTAGTTCCGATTAAGAAAGTTCCTGAGACAATGATTAAAGCATTACTTGCCATTGAAGACTCTCGGTTTTATGACCATATTGGTATTGACCCTGTTCGTGTATTGGGTGCTTTTGTTGCCAATTTAAAATCAGGAAAAATTGTACAAGGAGCAAGTACACTAACACAGCAAACTGCAAAAATGTTTTTGTTATCTTCTGAAAAAAAATATGTTCGGAAATTAAAAGAAGCATTGCTTTCGTTGAAAATGGAAAATCGTTTCTCAAAAAAGAGAATTCTAGAACTTTATTTAAACAAAGCGTATTTCGGTCATGGTGCATGGGGAATTGAAGCTGCTGCAGGAAGTTATTTTGGAAAAAGTGTTTCAAATTTAAATTTACATGAATCAGCACTTCTTGCAGGACTAGTCCAAGCTCCTTCTTTTTGGAATCCTGTACGAAGTAAAAAAAGAGCTAAAAAGCGAAGAGATTTAGTTTTAAGAATGATGGCTCATCACGGTTTTATTACTAATGCGAGAAAGAAAATCGCACAGAATGAACCGATTACTCTTGTGAATGATCAAAAAGAAGTTTTTTCTGAAGCTGATTATTATATTGAGTATGTTCGAAAAAGATTGATTAAAAAATATGGAGCAAATCAATTATATCGAGGTGGCTTAAAAATTTATACTTCAATGGATTTACAGTATCAAGTAAAGGCTCAGAAAGCTCTTGAACAAGGATTGATTGATTTAGATAAACGACAAGGGTTTCGAGGTGTTGAAAAAAACATTCTCAATGATAAAAAAGAAATTCCAGAAGCTATATTAAATAAAATTATAGAAAAAAATCGTTATTTTATAGGTGGTACAGTCAAAGGAATTGTTTCTGAAATAAAGAAGAAACATGCAAGTGTTACTTTTGGAAAGAAAAAAGGAGTAATATTTTTAGACACAATGAAATGGGCTAGACCTAGAGATCTAAAGCGTGAATTAAGTTATGCAAATCGAATTCGAGATCTAAATGATGTCTTAAAGAAAGGAGATGTTGTTACTGTTGAAATTTTAGATTATGACCAAGATCGAAAAGAATTTATTGTTACAATCAAACAAACACCATTAGACAATGGTGCTGTATTTGTAATGGATCCACATACAGGTCATGTCTTAGCCATGTCTGGTGGTCTTGATTTCAAAAAAAGTGAATTTAATCGGGCAATTCAAAGTAAACGTCAATCAGGGTCAGCATTCAAACCGATTGTCTATTCTTCAGCTCTAGATAATTCATATACAACAGCATCAATTCTTGAAAGTTCTCCTTTGGTGTTTAAAGATCTTAAACGACAATTTCGTTGGATGCCAAAAGATTATAGTAAAACATTTACTGGAAAGATGACCCTGCGAACAGCTCTTATGAAAAGTAAGAATATCCCAACTGTTCGTTTATCAATGTCAGTAGGACTAAAAACGATTATTGAGTATGCTCGGAAATTAGGAATTACAACACACATTCCAAGAAACTACTCTATTTCTTTAGGAACCTCTTCAGTAACTCTTCAAGAAATAATTCAAGTTTATTCTGTATTTGCAAATGGTGGAAGCTTAGTAAAACCTATTTTTATTACTAGAATTGAAGATAAAAATGGAAAAGTGCTTGTAGAAAATAAACCTGAGTTAAAACAAGTAATTTCTAAAGAAACGGCCTATTTAATGACATCAATTTTACATGATGTTGTTCGTCGTGGAACTGGAAGGCGATTACAAGCATTAAATCGACCTTCTGCGGGAAAAACAGGAACAACGAATGATTTTACAGATGCTTGGTATATTGGATATATTCCACAGATGATTACAGGAATTTATGTTGGGAATGATTCGCCTAGCAAAAAACTAGGGCAAACTGAAACGGGTTCTAGAACTGCTGCTCCAATTTGGCTTGATTTTATGAAATATGCATCTGAATCATTACCAATAATTCCATTTAAACAACCAGCAGGAATTGAGATGGTTAAGATTAATGGAGCAACAGGGTTACTAGCATGTAAGCCAGGACGATCTCAATATTTTGAATATTTTAAAACAGGAACTGCTCCAACTCAATGTCATCGAGAAGAACAAGGAACAGGAAATACATTGCAAAATAATCAAGGATCAAATCATGATCTTACCCAGAATCACAAGTCTGAAGGAAGTAATGGGACAGAAGGAACTGGAGATTTATTAAACTAAGACGTTATTTATCTATAGAAGAGACACAGTAATTTATGTCGCTTCTATAGTCTGTTAAATCCAGTTTAAGTTTCCTTGTTTCCATTTTCGGTCAATCTTATCAAAGTGATGTTCCATCTTCTCAATTCCTTCTAAGAATGGATAAATTTCTATCAAAGGTGTAAATATATTTTCTCCTTCAGCTTTTTTTTGTTGAGATGTGGGTTTTATATCATTTTTCATATTTGTTAAGGAATGCAATGTCTCTTTAAGCAAAGGAATTGCTTTTTCTACTTGGTCTTCAATTGCAAGTAATTCCTCTGATTTAAAAGGAGAGACAAAAGACATATACTCCTTTCCATCTTCAAGCTGTTGAATTTCTTTTTCTAATGATAGTGGGTATTGGAAAAAATCGCTTTTGTGAGCCTTTTTCTGTAGTTGAGTCCATTTGCTTGAAAAGGTTAAAAAACGATTTCCTGCAATCATCAATTGGAAATGCCACAATTTTGCGTAATATTGAGCAAGTAATGGATTTAAGGTCTCTAAGTAATCATTAACTTTCTGGATTGTTTTATCATCTGTTTTTGTAATTCCTTCTAAAACATGCCTGCTTTTTCTTTTCTTCTCTTCAAGATTTGTGATTCGTTGTAAAATAATTTGATGAGTTTGTTTGATATGAGGAAGAGCATCTTGTTTCTTTTTTTGAAGTTTTGAGTAAATAAAACGCAAAATTAAGAAGGAGGCTGCTCCAGCAAAAACTCCTGCACTCTTTTGAAGCCACCCTAAGTTTACTCGAATTTGACTTTGAAATTGTAGTGTAAATACCATAATAATAACTACAGTAAAACAGCCTACTTGTGGTTCTCCAAGGATCGAGAGTAAAACAATAAAAAATAAACTTAGCCCAATAACCCAAAGATAGATTAAGAAGGATTCAATAATTACTTGGTCTACTTTAATAAAAAAACTGAAAAGGATCAAGAGTGCTATAAAAATAGAAAACTGCAGAAGTACTTGAAATAAAGACTGAATTTTAGTTTTACAAAGAGGGCAATAATGGTCTTTAGGTTGAAATAAAAAACCACATTTACGACAAGATTTTTTTTTACTCATTAAACTCAAAACCTTTCCTCTCTTTAATCAAATCAAAAAATTAAAATAAGCTCCTTTGTAACGAAAGAAAAGGTAACCTGTCTAGATATTGGTTTACCCTGTTTTAAAAATGAGCTTCAACTCCAGCAAAAAAGGCAAAATCAACTGAGTTATCATGAATAAATAAATTTTCAACAATCGCAAATTCAAAAGTAAATGACTCAAACCATTTCTGTTTTGTTCCAAATAGAATTTCAGTTGTAGCTTTATCAAAAGAGGTATCAGTGCTTTTTCCTACAGAGGATTCACGTAATATTTGAGTAATAAATGCTGATTTTTCTGAGAATTGATAATCAAAACTAAACATTGTTGAAAGAAGCCATCGACTTAAACCTAAATCATTAGAACCATTTGTTCGCATATATGAAATTGAAAAGGTACTTGCCATTCTTGTGTTATAGCGAAAAGCAGTAGAAAGCCCAATTGCATTATATTGTAAGTCTTCATTGATAACAGTGAGGCTGTTATCAGGACGGTGGAAGCTGGTTGAAAATTGTAATGTAATTGGAAGTTTTGATGTATTTGAATGTAAAGCATAACGAATTGAAAATGCTGGTGCAGGAGTTGTCCACCCTGTATCTTTATCTGCTGAAAAAATAATAACTGTTTGATTTGTCTCTAAATCTAAGGCTTCAACAGCAAAATCATTTTGTCTAAATTCATCTCTTCCACCATTGCTAATTCCTAAATTTTTATGAAAATTTTCAATGTGCTGATCTAAGACCCCTCCACCAACTCGCAGGAATTGAAATCGTAGGCTAACTTGAAGGTGATC
>JBNMNM010000171.1:0-6561 GCA_051275585.1 bacterium
TCAACGATCATGAAAATGCTAGCAGAGATGGCACTCAAGATTAGTATAGAGATCAGTAAGAACTTTTTTGATTGATGTAGAAACCTATTCATTTAGCCTTTTCACATAAAGGGGTAAAAAATGTGATTGAGTGTGTTGTCACAATAAAACCATTATTATCATTATTTTTCAATTTATTTATTTAAAAAGTACTAATTGTATTTATTTGTTACTAATTATTATAAATTATTCCTTATTTAAGGCGTTATTTTCTTCTTAAGCATGATTATTGATAAGGTTGAGTCTAATGAATTTAATTTCAGTCTATTTAAAATCTGTGAATCCTTTTAGATTAAGCTCTGGAAGGTGATCTAAAAAATTAATTTCAGCTTACTTTTTTTATGTAAATGCTGTGGTGATGTCTCAAATTAGAGAAGAAAGGAAAAATACTGTTTAAGGTCTGGCCTAATCTGCAAGGTTTTAATTTAAGTTGTTGAACTATTCTCTATTGATGATGTGTCTTTATTTACCACATGCTTTGCAACAAAAGTGATTCATGATCTTAAAACAACGTATTATGTTCCTTCAAAATATCCATCTTGTTCAGTCCAGTCACGAAGATTACTTGCAAACTCATCACTTCCTGCGAAACATTATCTATTTGTAGAAAAAATCTAATTTCTTTCCTAACTGCAACCATAAACTTCTCAATACTACTTTATCCTGTTATTTGTTTTTTCCAAATCAAATAATTTTCAATTTTTGAAGGATAGAATTAAAGATGAGAACACCATTAAAAGAGTCATTGCTTAGACAATGGAAAATGCTAGATAGAATTCCTGTTGCCCCTAACTACCTGTCTGGTATAATGCAAAAACTTTATTAATGGGAGTCATCCTCTGCCAAGTAAACAGAACTGTAGCATCTTTTTTGAGAGCTGTTGGCTTGGAAAATATTCCTAATTTTTGTAATTATCATAATGTTCTTCGTCGAGCTCATTGGTCAGGATTAGCGGCGAATAAGATTTTATTTGGACTGCTAGTTACTGTTTTTGTTCCCAGTAATTTTCCAATTGTAATTGGTGCTGATGAAACACTAGAACGTCGTCAAGGAAAGAGAATCAAAGCAAAAGGGGGTTGTCGTGGTGCTGTTTGATCCAAAGGAAAATGTGTTGTTACCTGTTTGGGCTTAGAATGGCTTTGCTTTATGTTGATTGTCCCTATTCCATGGAACTTTGCCATTTTTGACGATATTGCAACCATCAAAGAAGACCGATGAGAAAGTGGCTAAAAATCATAAAACTTCGATTGACTGGACAATTCAAGTTTTGAAGCAACTTCGTCATTGGGAACTAACTCGCCGATTCATTTTTTTAGTTGATGGAGGTTTTTCTAGCTTTGAACTTGTACATGAGTGCTGCTCTTTGCAAATTACGATGATTTTTAGTTTACACATTGATGCTAGACTGTACGATTTCCCTCCAAAACCAATAAAAGGAAAAAGAGGTCCAAAACCTAAAAAAGGAGATCGTCTTTTTCTAAAAAATTTAGCAAAAAATGAATTCCAGCCTTGGAAGAAGATAATACTTCCTTGGTATTAATCTGATAAAAAATTGATCTCTTATATTTCAGGTGTGAACTTGATGCATAAAACTAAAAATCTACCCATTGCCGTAAAATGGGTTCTTGTTCGCATTGAAGGAAAGAAAACACTTCAAGCTTTTTTTAGTAATAATGTTGAAATTGATGCACTTGATATTTTAAAACAGTATATGCTTCGCTGGAATGTTGAAGTTACCTTCGAAGAAGCTCGTGCTCATCTAGGTGTTGAAACCCAGAGACAATGGTCAGACTGGGCTGTTGCTCGTACAACTCCTGTTTTATTTGGGTTGTTTTCATTGATTATATGTGCTGCTGTGATATTTCATTGCCAATGTGAACTCACTCCTAAAAGCAGTGCATGGTATAAAAAAACTGAAATTACATTTTCAGATCTTTTAGCCATTATGCGTCGAAAAATCTGGGCAAATAAATATTTCAGTTCGGAAAAACAGACCAAACAGACGTTATTTTCGCAGGATGATTTGCTGGTCTTGATTAATCAGCTACTTAGTAGTGTATGATTTCTCAAAAATGTCCAAAGCCGAGTAAACTTGATGTTTCAGCTTTTTTATGAAGCCTTATGGCACAAGACTTTTTAGATCTTTTGTTTTTAAAAGTTCATTGAAATAACAATGTATTTTTCAAGAAAAGAAACTCTCACAACAATTTATACAATTTCAGATAAAATATATTATGATTTCTATGGATTTATTGTATAATTAGATTTTTTATAAACCTATTAAAATTAGCATGTTTTTTGAATCAAAAAACACGCCAGGTTGCATTTAAAAAAACTGGAACATCGAGTTAAAATAATAAAAACTATAACAATTTCGCAAAGATAATTATAAAAATTAATATAGGTTTATTTGCTAATGATAATAGGGTAGTAACTACAAAAAACTAGATATTTAATTACTAATGATAAGAAGTAAAAGATCTAATCTCTATTAATAATGCGAAAAGTTTATAACAAATAATAGATAAGGACAAAAAATTATGTCAAAATTTGACCCTTCTAGTTTTACCACTCCAAAAGCCAAGCCACTTCCTATTTGTTTGCTGCTTGATGTTAGTTTTAGTATGGATGGCGATAAGATTAATAATCTTAATAAAGCTGTTGAAGAAATGTTAAATACCTTTGCAGAAGAAGAAAAAATGGAGACTGAAATTATAGTTTCTGTGATTACTTTTGGTCGTGAAGTTAGCCTACATGTACCATTTAAAAATGCTTCGGAAGTACAATGGCAAGATTTACAAGCTAATGGTATGACCCCTATGGGTACAGCTTTGAGAATGGCAAAAGCCATGATTGAAGATAAGGAAACAACCCCAAGTCGTGCTTATCGTCCAACAATTATACTTGTTTCTGACGGTCAACCTAATGATAGTTGGGAAGAACCTTTAGAGGCTTTTATTACTCAAGGACGATCATCAAAGTGTGATCGTATGGCAATGGCGATTGGGCATAATGCAGATGAGAGTGTGTTAAAACGCTTTATTCAAGGGACTCCCCATCAACTATTCTACGCAGATAATGCAAATAAACTTCATGAATTTTTTAGTCGTGTAACTATGTCAGTTACGATGAGAAGTCGTTCTAAAAATCCTAATGAAATTCCACTTACTTCTGATATCAAGTTAGACGATAAGAATGCTAACGATGACTCTAGAACTAATAGCAGAGAAGAGTCTGATGACGAAGAATTTGAATGGTAAAAATTAAATTTGAACGGAGGAACGATGTTTGATCCAAAGAATTTTACAACAACTGCAGCTAAACCATTGCCTGTATATTTAATACTTGATGTGAGTACTACAATGGGAGAAGTTGTTGATACAAGAAATGTGCGACGTACAGGTAAAACCTTTTTTAAGGATGGAAAAAATTGGGAAATAGTTGAAGGTGGAACATCAAAAATGGATGAATTAAATGAAGCTGTTCAAAAAATGTTAGACAGTTTCAAGGATGAAGAAAAAATGGAGGTAGAAATTTTAGTTTCTATTATCACTTTTGGAGATAATGCAACCTTGCACCTAGCACCTACTAAAGCTTCAAATATTAAGTGGGAAAATATTAAAGCTGATGGAGAAACGGCTCTTGGTTCTGCCTTAAAAATGGCAAAAAATATGATTGAAGACAAAGAAATAACACCTTCTCGTGCTTATCGACCAACAATTATACTTATTTCTGATGGTCAGCCAAATGATAGTTGGGAACAACCTTTGGAGAATTTTATTACTCAAGGACGATCATCAAAATGTGATCGTATGGCAATGGCTATTGGACATGATGCTGATGAAAATGTACTGAAACGATTTATTGAAGGTACTCCTCACAAACTGTTTTGTGCAGATAATGCAAATAAGCTTCATGAATTTTTTAGTCGTGTAACCATGTCTGTTACAATGAGAACTCGCTCTAAAAATCCTAATGAAATCTTGCCTAACTTCGGTATTAATAATTTTGATGAAAATGATTTAAAATCGTCAGATGATGAAGGATATTTGTAATAGTAGAATCTAAGAATATTCCTAAAAATGATCAAATGTACTTGTTTTTTGATATCCTTACAAAGGATAATACACGATTATTTATATAAATTAATATTAAAAAATTAAATGAGATTAAAATTAATAATTAAGTTTAATCTCATTATTCTGTAAAAAGCAGTAACTCAAAAAGTTAATTATGAATAAATTGGTAATTTGTACAACAGGAACATCTATTTCAAATCGATGTCCAGCACAAAGAAAAATGTTTAAACAGCATAATGACTGGAATGATGATGGAGAAGAGCTTAAAAAAGAAATTATTGAGTTTTTAAACAAACCTGAAAATAGTTTAACTAAGGAAAAAACTAGAAGAACAGTTTGTGCTGAAATGAATACACTGGATAGAATAGGAATAAAGCCTAGTGACCGAATTATTTTATTAGCAAGTGATACTGCACAGGGGCGAGTTTGTGCTGAAATGATTAAAAAAGTAGTAATTGATGCTTATAACCTTAGTGATGAGCAAGTTGAGGTTCGGCGTATTGAAGGGCTTCAGGTTCATAATGCCAAAATTTTGCGTGAGTATGGCCTAAAAAATCTTGTAAAAGTAGCTTTAGAGTATTTAGCAGATGAACAAGTTCGATACTCATATGATATTATTCTAAATTCTACTGGTGGTTTTAAAGGGATTGTACCTTTTTTAACAATACTTGGAATGCTTTATGGAAGACGAACAGTATATTTATTTGAATTTTCAGATCAACTTATTACACTTCCACCATTACCATTTTCATTTGACCTTCAACTTTATAGTCGAGTCAAATATGCTCTCACATATATTGATGAAGAAATAGCTGTACCAGAACAAGCATTTTTAAGCAAAGTTACAAATTATACAACATCTGAAAGAGATCTTTTCATGGCTTTTACTGAGCCTTTTGAAGATGGGTTAGTAACCTTATCTCCTTTAGCATATTGTTTACTTAGTATTGATTCAGATGAAGAATATTGTTTAGTCAGTAAACAGGTGAATGAATCTCTTAAAAAAAATAAAGGATTACAAAGTATTGCAATAAAACGTCTTATTACAAATTCCAAAAATCCTCTTTGGCGGAGTATTCATATTCATAGATGGGAAACAACGGATTTACTGATTATGAAGCAAGCAAAAACAGCAGAACGAATAGCTGGGTTTCTGAAAAATGAAAAATTTCATGTAACTCATATTTTTAGTGATCATTTAGAGTATGAACGTACTCTTGGTAAATTTTCTAAAAAAGATTTTAAAGATACTGAATTTGTGCGTTGGGAAGTCAGCGAAGACTTGGGTGTTGATCAGAGCAATAGAGATATTTTAGCTGAAGAACGTGATAAATTGATAATTAAAATACAAGAGTTGCAAGACGAATTAGATAGAACAATAAATCAGAAAAAAAAGATAGAAGCTAATTTTACAATTAATGACAATAAAATAAATGATTTAGAATCTAGGCTTACAATTAACGATACTAAAATTAAAGATTTAGGAGTTAAATTAAACTTATCAAATGATGAGATTTTAAACCTTAACCAAGAAGTATCTACACTGCAAAGTAAACTTAAACTTGCTACTATTGAACGTAGAATTCCCCTAAGAAGTTATTTTAAACAATTTCTTAGGAGAAGAAAATGAATCCATTATTAGGAACTCTACATATTATTATTGATAGTTCTGGAAGCATGAAAGAAATGAGTAAGTTGTTGTTAGCTCATAATCTTGTTGCCTTTATAAGAGAATTTTCAGAGTTTCATCCAGAAAAAATTTCTTTAAGTAAAACTCAAATGTTTACTTGGAGTGATACTATTCAACCTATTGAATTAAATAGTAATTGTGAAATACCTCAGTTTCAAGCATCTGGAAAAGCTGATTTAACAAAAATTAAAGACTTACTTGAATCTGAGATAGAAAAAAAAACTCAGGCAAAAGCAATCATTCTAAGTGATGGAAATTTTTCCAGAGTTGAGCTTAAAAAATTCAGTTCTTGGTCTAAAGAAATACCTCATATTACTCTTCGCACTGTTGCTGTTGGTCCAGATGCAATATTCTCTAATTTAAAAGAACTTTCCACAAATAACTGTGTTTTTAATTCAGAAGATATAGCAGCAGCCATACAATCATTAATTGCAGGCATAGATGAAAAAATACAAAGACCTGTCTCTATTAACAACTTTTTTATTCCTTCTGATCAAGAAAATAATGATGAGGGTTGGGATTGAGTAGCATATGGAAGAGTTGGGGAGCCAGTGTAGCTGGACCATCACATTTGAAGTTAGGGATAGTAAATCAAGATGCCTGGATATCACGCCATTATTCTTGGGGTGATGTTGTTGTTGTTTCTGACGGATTAGGAAGTCGTCAACAATCTGATTTGGGTGCTAAGGCTGCATGTTTGTCTGTGCTTGAGGCGGCAAAAGTATATCAAAAACATCCAAATACAAAAATTGA
>JBNMNM010000172.1:0-6538 GCA_051275585.1 bacterium
TTTAATTGGTCCTGTAACAAAAGCTCTTGAAAAACAAGCCAATATTTCTTTTGCAGATTGGATCTTGTAATTTCAAAAAGGCAAAAAAAAAGCCTAATTTAAAAAATTAGGCTTAAAATCTAAGAAATCGTAAAATATTACGTCTTATTTTACTTTTGCTAGGTAGTCAGCAATTTGTTTCATTTCGCTATCAGAAACATTTGTAATGATTCCTTTCATAACCATTGACATTCCGTTTCCTCGAGCACCACTTTTAATATCCTTCATTTGTTGAACAAGGTATGCAGAATTTTGTCCTGCAAGTTTAGGATATTGAGCCATAATTGGAGCTTTTCCTTCAGCTCCATGACAAGAACTACAAGCTTTTGCAGTATAAAGCGACTTTCCGTTTGCTAATACACTAGAAGCTGATCCACCAATAAGAGTAGTAAGAGCGAATGCAGTAACAATTCCTTTTAAAAGTTTGCTTTTCATATGTTCTAAGTCCTAGAAAGTTAAGGTTCAGAATACTATATAACAAGACTTTTAAGGTAAAATTTTATGATATATAGTAGCTCAAAAATATATTTATTCTCTACTTTACCGTTAAAATTTTGTCTAGGTAAAATTTATTTGGTTTGGTTTAAGTAGTTAGCAATTGCTTTCATTTCATCATTGCTTAAATGACGAATAATCCCTCGCATTGTAACTGACATTGAATTATTTCTGATTTTATTTTTGATATCTTTCATTTGTTGATATAAATACTGAGGATGTTGCCCTGCAATTTTTGGATAGATCATTGGATTAATCGGATCTTTTCCAGAGTCACCATGACAAGCATTACAACCTTTTGTCACAAAAAGTTGCTTCCCATTTAATTTTTTCTTGTTTGGAAAAAGCTCTTTTGTTCGAAGTGCTACACCTTTTTGCTTCTCTAAGTAGGTAGCAATTTTTTTTAGATCTTGATCAGAAGTATTTTGGATAATGGCCCACATTGCGACTGAATTCCCATTTTTTCTTTTTCCTTGTTTGATATCTCTCATTTGTTGGTAGAGATACCTTGCATCTTGCCCTGCTAGTTGCGGGTAAACGTTAGGTGTCATTGGTTTCTGTCCTTTTTCGCCATGACAAATAATGCATTTTTGACTTTTAAAAAGGATCTTTCCTGAATTTGCAAAAACTGAACAAGATGCTGTAATTGCAATTAAAATATAGAGCATCTGAATTGTAATATACTTCATTATCCAACTATTTGTTGTATAGTTTATCTAAATAAGCGTTTGGAAAGTTAGAATTATAACGGATATAGGATACTTTTCCATTGTTGATTTTGTCTAGTGTAAACATTACTAAAGATTTAGGAATGATGAATAAAAATTCTAAAATTTATTCTTATACAGGAACTTTGACATAATTTAGGAAGGTTGATATTTCTTCTAGTTAATTTTAGTTTATTTATGATTTTAAATCTGAATGAGTAAATTCTATGACTACTACACCAGACTATAAAGTAGCGGACCTTTCTCTTGCTGAATGGGGAAAAAAAGAAATTGAAATTGCAGAAGCAGAAATGCCAGGACTAATGTCTATTCGTGCAGAGTATCGTGATGAGCAACCTTTAAAAGGTGCAAAGATTGCGGGTTCTCTTCATATGACAATTCAAACTGCTGTATTGATTGAAACTCTTATTGATCTTGGTGCAGAGGTTCGTTGGGCATCTTGTAACATCTTCTCTACTCAAGATCATGCAGCAGCAGCAATTGCAGTTCAAAATATTCCTGTTTTTGCATGGAAAGGTGAGACTGAAGAAGAATACTGGTGGTGTGCAGAAAAAACTTTAAAGTGGCCAGACGGAAGTGGTCCAAACATGCTTCTTGATGATGGTGGTGATATTACTGGTCTTATCCATCAAAAATTTCCAGAATTATTAAAGGATATCCGTGGAGTTTCTGAAGAGACTACTACTGGAGTTCATATTCTTTATCAGATGAAAGAAAAAGGTGAATTAAAGATTCCAGCAATCAATGTAAATGATTCAGTAACAAAATCAAAATTCGATAATCTTTATGGATGTCGTGAGTCATTACTTGATGGAATTAAGCGTGCAACTGATGTTATGATTGCAGGAAAAGTCGCTGTTGTTGCTGGATTTGGAGATGTAGGAAAAGGTTGTGCTGCATCATTAAAAGGAATGGGTGCAAGAGTAATTGTTACTGAAATCGATCCAATTTGTGCTCTTCAAGCATCAATGGAAGGATATCAAGTAATGAAAATGGATGACGCAGCAAAAATTGGAAATATTTTTGTTACTACAACTGGCTGTTGTGATGTTATCACTCGAAAGCATATGGATGCTATGCCAACAGAAGCAATTGTTTGTAACATTGGTCATTTCGATTCAGAAATCGAAGTTGCTGCTGTATTTAATGATTCTTCACTTAAACGAGTAGAAATCAAGCCACAAGTTGATCAAGTAATTTGGCCTGATGGAAAGAACTTAATTATTCTTGCTGAAGGACGTCTTGTAAATCTTGGTTGTGCTACTGGCCATCCAAGTTTTGTAATGTCAAATAGTTTTTCTAACCAAGTTCTTGCACAAATTGAACTTTGGATTAATTATAAAAACTATGATTGTGAAGTGTATACTCTTCCAAAATCTCTTGATGAAAAAGTTGCTCAACTTCATTTAGGAAAACTTAATGTTGAACTTGATGTACTAAGCGATAAACAGGCTGATTATTTAGGTCTTCCAAAAGAAGGTCCATTTAAACCAGAAATGTATCGATATTAGTCAGTATAAGCATTATACTAGTTAAGTGTCTCTTTATGCAGAAGAATGAATAATTCTTCTGTGTTTTGACTTTTTTTAGTTCCTCTTCTACTATACTCTGCAAAATTCTCCTTTTCTATTTACTTTTATAAGATTTGTTGCGTCTTTTTTTTATAAAATAATGCATCATGAAAACTTCTTTTTTTTGTTTATTGAAAAATTTTATTTTTAAAGTGTTTTAAATGATTTTGATTTTTGGATTGTTAATGGGATGGAAGCTTTAGAAGATTCTTTAGATGCTCAGGTAACTGCGGCTGTGGATAGTGCTGAATCAACAAATACCACTCTTGATTTTGATCAAGAGTTAAAGGAAGGTCTTGTTATCAGCTTTATCTCTCATTTTAGTAAAGATCGAATTCAAGGTTTAACTTTGATTCGGGAATGGTTTCGCAGAAGAAAGTTTTATGTTGAAGCCTTTGAATATAAAACGCTTATTAAAAAAGAAGTCCGTCGCCCAATTAATCCTAAAAATCCAGAAGGCCCTCAAGAAAAAGTTTTAGTTGAAGAAAAAATTGAGTTAAATACAGACTTTAAGCAACTTCGACAGCTTCGACAGCGAGTCTTAAAAGAACCACAAAATGTATTAATGGTTCAGTTAGAAAGAGCAAAAGGCGAATATTGTGGCTTACCTCTGCTTTTTTCCTCTTTGATTGAAGATGGACGAGATATTGTAGTTAGTCGAATGCCTAGTATTGTAAAGGCTCAAATCCTAGCTGTCCCAGACCTCCATTTTAAAAAAATTCCAAAAGAAGTTGAAGAAAATGAAGAATTAAAAAAGCAGCTTTTAGAAAGAGCTACTCGTTCTCGTGGTATGCAAGCGACAATGAGAGAACTTAGCAATATGCCTTTTTTTCCAGAAAAGAATTTATATCAAATTTCAAACTTTATTTCTGGAAAAACTCCAAAATTAACTGATGCAGAAGCAATTAATTTACTTTTGCTCTCAGATCTTCATAATCGTTATGCTGCTGTTTTAAATGCATTTGAAGAGGATTTACAAAAACAAAAAGCATCCGTTCCTGTATTATCTAATATTTTTAACTCTTTACTTCAAAATGTAAGTACAGAAGTTGTAATACAACGATTAGATCCATATATTGGAGGGTATGACGGAGTATTAAAAACAAAAACTCAAGTTTTTTCTTATCTTTATAGTATTCTCACTGCTGATGCAGAAAAAAGAAAAAAAGATTGGGGTGAAGATTTATCTACATCAGATTTATTCAGAAGAATTCGAAATGTAGTTATTTTTAATCGAAGCCAAGTTGATCCAGCTCTTTGGAAAAAATGTGAATTTATTGATATAAATCCAGAAAATCCTGAAGAATTAGGAAAAGGTTTAAAACTTTTAGAAAAAGTAGAAAAAAATGTAATAAAGCGGATTAAAAGTCATCAAGCTGCGACATCTCACAATCTTGATGAAATTTATTCAGTTCAGAACCTTGCTCAACGAGTAATTGGAAGTCCTGTATTTTTTAAGAAAAGTAATTTTACGTTAGATGAAAAAAAGATCATTCATCGAATCCATATTCCACGTTATGGGTTAAAGTATGGAGAATCAGAAAATGCAATCCAACTTTTCACAAATGAAAAAGAACTAAAGAAGCCTACAAATCAATTGCATCACTCTATTCATATGATTTCTATGGCTTATGGAGTGTTAATTGCTGAACAGCTTGAAAGAAGGTTAAATATATTTTTAAAACCTGGTTTAAAAAAACTTGTTAATCAATATGGTGGAAACTTTTTTGATATTTTATATGAATTTGTTGTTACTGAAAGCGGATTTGCATTAACAAGAAACCTGTTTGCAAAATGGTTACAAGAACTTAAAAAGATTAGTTCTGTTAAAGACCGAGGCTACTTAGAAAATAAAATTGAAGAAGAAAAAGAAGATTTAAGTTTGAATGTTCTTTTGAAAAAAGGAGATTCTCTTCTTCCGCAAAAATATACACAAGATGATTTTGAAGAAGAATATATTGCAGCAAAAAGACAGTTCGAAACCTTTTATTTAAAACTTAAAAATTTAATTAAAGGAAAAGAAGTTGGTCAGAAAGTCGCAAAAATTTTATTGATCTTAAAAGAAAAAGGCTTTTTTAATATTCAGTCTTCTGATTATAGAAAGGTAATGCATGATAGTTCCTTATATAATGAGTTAAAAAAAGCAATTACTGAAACTTGTAGTGGTATGTTGGATGCTCTCGAAAAAGCAGCCATCAAGCAAAAATTAATTATTAAAATTCCATTACAATTTGAAACATTATTGTGGATTGGTCATACCTTTGAAATTCCTAATGCTAATGGAAAACCATATATTATTCATTTTACGGCTGTACCTGTAAAATCGCATGAAAATTTGCATGGAATTTCAAAGCATTTTTCTGAAGAATTTACTCGTTTACTTGAACAAGGCGGAACTTCTGAAAGAAGAGAACTTATTGAGTCTCAAGCAATTCTTAGTGAATTCTTAAATTTGAATTTGTTTTATTATACAAAACTTATGTTTTTAGATCGTCTAATGCATCGGTTTGTGTTTGAAGAAGCTCATAAAAAACGACTTTTACCATGCTATTTTAGAAATTTTTTACATGATCGTCAAAAATTAATTGTTGGAAATACAAATAATGTGAACCTCAGTAAAATCAGGACTTATGATCTAGGGGTGAACAAACCAAAATTAGAAGAGTTGCCAAGTATTAGCATTAGTGAAATTTTGCAAAATGCGACTTTGATTTATGAGCTATCAAAGAAGGTAAATGATTTAAAAGAAAGTAGCCTACAACTATTGCAATTTGCAAAAAAAATTGAGCAACAGGCTAGTGCTGAAATGAAAGATCAAACATGGCAACGTTATCTAAAACTAATTCATGGATTTTCTCGTTGTGTTGCTTTGCCCCTTCATTCATTGGATGAAAAAAAATTAGAGTTACTACACACCATTGCAACAAATTTAAGTAAAATGGTGAGGGAAGCACTTACAGGAAATGATCTTTTAGGAAAAACAATTCGTTTATGGCAAAGAAAGTATCCTCTACAAGCAAAACAAATTTATTTTTTCCAGCCATTTTTATCCTTACAAACATCAAAAATTGACCCTTTATTAGCTTCTATCCGACAAGGGTATGTTCAGACTCAAAAAATTAAAAATATAAAGGTAATGGCTTTTTTTCCAGAAGGAGCAAAAAAGTTTCAAATGCAGCACCTTATTAACTTAAAATTAATGCTTCCAGATTTGCCATATAAAGCAGAGCTTTTTGTTGAAACTTCATCATTAAGTAGAGATCAAGTAATGGAGTTGTGTAAGGTTTATCATCCTAAAAATATGTTTCGATTATCTCGATTAGATCCATTGGATAAAAAGCAAGTACAACAAGGAAAAAAACCAGCACCATTAGTTCCAAATCAGAAAAAAGCGGAATAATTAATGTTGAGGTTTTAAAACTTGTTTGAATAAAAAAAAGGTACTCCCACTGTATGTGTTAAGTAAGTACTTCATCTTACTGGTATAATGTAGAAAAACATGGTACTTTATTACTTTAATTTGGGTTAAATTTTTTACTCACTTTTGGATAAACATGAAACTTGTTCGTTCCACCAACTCCACTTTAAAATATACGACCAAGCAGAAGAAAGAAGCGATATCTATGCTTCTTTTGGAATATAAATCTGCGGTCAATCAGTATATTGATTTGTTTTGGAACGATGAGAATCTTCGTGTTGGTGACA
>JBNMNM010000173.1:0-6463 GCA_051275585.1 bacterium
ACATTTTCAGTGATTTTTTCTGATCCCTGACCAATTGCATAGGTTTGAGATTTAACTCGCTCAGTACTTGCAAACATCATTTCAGCATTTCTTTTTAGCTCATGTGATGATTGAAATACTAAATTAGTGTTATTAGAAACAGATTCAATAACACTTTTAATATTATCTGCATAAATATCAATTTCGTGTGAAATGCTTCCAATTTCATCTTGAGTTTGAATATCAACTCTTACATCAAGGTTTCCTTGACCAAGATCCTGTATTACAGATGATAGTTTTTGAATTGGTTGAGCAAGACTTCGTCGAAGTACAAAGTATAAAATAAATAGTATAACAAAAAGGGTTACAACCATCACAAGTAAGGTTTGTACTAGTGAACTTCGTACTTTTTTCTGAATTGGTGCTAGATCTGCTATAACTTCAAAAGCACCATGAATTTCCCCTTTTTTCCAGCCTTCCATTTTAAATCCAAATGGATCAAGGCCATCTTTGTCTTTGTCGTCAGCTAAAGTTCCATGACAAACTAAACACTCTTTTGTTAGTCTTACAGGACGCATATAACGAAGAACATTAGATTTTTTATCAAGAAATACAAACTCAGATATATTTTTTTGTTTGAGTTGATCCAACATAAAATTTTCAATTTTAGTTGGTTTATTTTTTGGATTTCTTGGTTGTACTTTAGGAACCTTGAATCGAAAATTAGATTGTTGAGCATTTGTTTGGCCAACTACCCAACCTGCAACAATGGGAACTGTCCAATAAATTCGTGTTTTTCGAACTGCTTTTAAATGTTCTTCTCTTGAGCGAAAGCCACCTCTTTTCGCCTTTTTCATAATAGGAATAGCTTCTTTAAATAGGTCTTGATCATTAAAAGCCTTATGAACTCCTCGTAAATCAGCAACATAGTTCCTTGCATTTTCTGCTTCTGTTGTAATTGCACGAGCTTTTACAACTAAGCCATGAATAAGATTATTTTCAAACAAAACTTTATTCATGTAAAACATTGCGACAAAACTAACAATCAAACCTATTGCTGTTACTAGAAATATTTTGCTTGTTAACCCAAGACGTTGAAACATATTTAGCCCCTACTTTAAAAATCGAAAACCAAATTAAATAAAAAAAATCGAATAAAAGAAGCAGTTTCGTTGAATGCAAACTTCTGACCTATTAATTATTAGAAAAATTTTATTATAGATCAAGAATTAATTAGGTTTTTTGTAAAATAAGTTTACGATATTTTTTGTTTCTTTGCAGAATTATTTGATCTTTTTATAAGATGATCAAAAATTGATTTAGTAAGATGTCTTTATAGGTGGGAGATAAAAAAAGGCAAAAAAAAAGAGGGAATAAATCCCTCTTTTTTTAAAAACTAGGTGTTCTTGTGAGAATTACTCTGCACTTTTTTCTTCAGAAGATGAATCTTCTTCTTTTGCAGTAGCATCAGTTGCTTCAGTAGCATCAGTTGCTTTAGTAGCATCAGTTGCTTTAGTAGCATCAGTTGCTTCAGTAGCGTCAGTTGCTTCAGTTGCCTCTTCTCCACCAGAAACAGCTTCAAGTAGTCCTTCTGGAGTTTCTGTAATGCTAAGTCCAAGTCGACGCTCACCAGCATCAATCTTGATAACTTTTGCTTTTACAGGGCTTCCTTCTGGATAGAATTCTTGAAGTCCTTTTTTAGTTTGAACATTTTTCTTGCCTACTTCTGCATCAATTTCTGATACATGGATAAGCCCTTCAACGCCTTCTTTGATTTGAACAAAAACACCAAAATCTGCAATGTGAACAACAGTTCCTTCGATCTCATCACCAATTTTGATTTCTTCTTCAATATCTTTCCAAGGATCAGTACTAAGTTGCTTGATTCCAAGAGAAAGTCGTTCGCTATTAACATCGATGTTAAGAATTTTAACTTCGATTTCTTGTCCTTTTTCGTATAACTCTTCAGGTTTTCGTTGTCGTTGATTCCAAGAAAGATCAGAAACATGAACAAGTCCGTCAATTCCTTCTTCAATTCCAACAAAAAGACCGAAATCAGTAATGTTTCTGATTACACCAGTAACAACTGTTCCGATTGGTTTTGAATTTGCAATTTCTTTCCAAGGATTAGGAAGAATTTCTTTCATAGAAAGAGAAATTCGTTTTCTTTCAACATCAAGTTCTTTAATTACAGCTTCAACTGAATCGCCCATTGCTACGATACTTGAAGGTTGTCGAACTTTTTTCGTCCATGACATTTCTGAAACATGGATAAGTCCTTCAACACCTTCCTCAAGCTCGATGAAAGCTCCGTAGTTAGTAAGGCTAACAATTTTCCCTGTAACTTTAGTTCCAACTGGATATTTTTCGTTAACACGTTCCCAAGGATTTTCTTTTTTCTGTTTAAGACCTAAAGAAACTTTTTCATCTTCAACATCAAACTTAAGAACAATAACTTCAATCTCATCACCAATGTCATACATTTCTGATGGATGAACAATTCGTCCCCAAGTCATATCTGTGATATGAAGAAGTCCATCTACACCACCAAGGTCAACGAATATTCCGTAATCAGTAATATTCTTAACATGTCCTTTGATCAGCTCGCCTTCTTTAAGAACTTCAAGAGTTTTCCGTCTTCGATCTTCACGATCAAGTTCAAGAAGAGCACGTCGAGAAAGAACAATGTTTCCTCGTTTTTGGTTGAACTTTAGAACTTTAAAATCATATCTTTCGCCGATTAACTTGTCTAAGTTTCGGATTGGTCGAAGATCAACTTGTGAACCAGGTAAGAAAGCTTTCACGCCAATATCAACAGAAAGTCCACCTTTAATTCGAGAGATGATAACACCAGATACAATTCCATCTTCTTCGTAAATCTTGCCAACTTCAGCCCAAACTTTGAGCTTATCAGCTTTTTCCTTAGAAACTACAACTTGACCTTCCCAATCCTCAAGACTTTCTAAGTAAACTTCTACTTCGTCGCCGTCTTCTACAGTAAGTTCGCCATCTGAGAGAAACTCATTTCGAGGAACTTGTCCTTCTGATTTGTAACCAAGATCGATTGTAACAAAATCTTTTGTGATTTTAATTACAGTACCAGCTACGATGTCACCTTCGTTAAGGTCATCGAGCCTCTCGGCAATATATTGATCAAAATCAATATCTTCATCAAAAAGGAATTCAACAGCAGACTTTGCGTCTTGAGTTGAGGTTGAGGTTAATTCTGTCATCTAGGAGTAAAGGAAAAGGTTAAATGTTATTAAAATAAGGAACAAATGAAAGTGTTCCTTGATTTAAGGAATCACAAACTATTAACTTTCACTTTTTTCTTGTCAATGAGATTTTTTAAAAAAAAAGATCTTTTTTAATTTTCGGTTGTCAATCGTTGGAGCTTGATGATAAGCCCACCCCTAAGTAGAAATACATCTTCTGATTTTTGTACCATAAATTTTTGGTGAAAATCAGATGGTTTTTCGCCACAACTTTTCTAGAAAAAAAGTTTGTAATACCTGATTATTTGGACAATCTAGATACTTCTACTAAAAACTTTCCCAAAGATAATGTAATGAAAAAAACAACTAAATTAAAAAGGATGCTCCAAAGCGACAAATTAGAATTTATTATGGAAGCTCATAATGGACTTTCTGCTGGAATTGCTGAAGAAGCTGGTTTTTCTGGAATTTGGGGAAGTGGGCTAAGTATTTCTGCAGCATTAGGAGTTCGTGATTCAAATGAAGCAAGTTGGACTCAAGTTTTAGAAGTTCTAGAATTCATGGCTGATCGAACTGATGTTCCGATTCTTTTAGATGGTGACACAGGATATGGAAATTTTAACAATGCTCGTCGTCTTATTCAGAAATTAGAGCAACGTGGTGTTGCTGGCGTTTGTTTAGAGGATAAACTTTTTCCAAAAACAAACAGTTTTATTAATAGTGAAGCTCAACCTCTTGCTGATGTTGATGAATTCGCCTTAAAAATTAAAGCTTGTAAAGATTCTCAAACAGATCCTGATTTTTGTGTTGTTGCACGAGTTGAAGCATTTATTGCTGGATGGCCTTTAGAAGAAGCTCTAAAACGAGCACATGCTTATGCTGATGCTGGTGCTGACGCAATTTTAATGCATAGTAAGAAGAAAACTGATGAAGATATTCAGCTTTTCATGAAAAATTGGAAACGTGATACTCCTGTTGTAATTGTACCAACAAAGTATTGGG
Organism: bacterium; assembly: GCA_051275585.1. Classification (GTDB taxonomy): domain Bacteria; phylum SAR324; class SAR324; order XYD2-FULL-50-16; family JBNMNM01; genus JBNMNM01. Next base: position 4,197 of record JBNMNM010000173.1, read on the forward strand.
AAGTTCCTGTAGAAAAATTTGAAGAAGCTGGTGTAAGTCTTGTTATCTGGGCAAATCACTCAGTAAGAAGTTGTATTACTGCAATGCAACGAACTACAAAACAAATTATGGAAGATAAGAGTCTACGAAATGTAGAGCCTTATGTTGCTCCTGTAAGCGAAGTTTTTAGACTTCAACTTGCTGGTGAGTTAAGTGATGCAGAGAAAAAATATCTTCCACAAACTAATAACAAAACTAAAGTAGTGATTCTTGCTGCAAGTAAAGGAAGTGATCTTGGAAATTTAACTGCTGATCGTCCAAAAGCAATGTTAGAAATTCAAGGTAAAAGCATTTTAGGTAGTCTTTTAGATACTTTTTATTCTTTAGGCTTCAAAGAAATGTCGATTGTAAAAGGATATAAAGGAGATGTGATTCAGTTTCCACATATCAATTATTATGAAAATGCTAAGTTTGATAATACTGGCGAATTATATTCTCTTGCTCAAGCTAGTGAGCAATTAACTGGAGATGTAATTCTTTCTTATGGTGATATTCTTCTACAACAAAATGTTCTTCCTGGGTTTATCCAAGCAGAAGGCGACATTGTAATGTTAGTTGATGCTAATTCCCCAAATAAAGAGAGTGGACATGCTGACTTAATTACAGGAAATCAATCTTACCAATTAGATCGTTTAAATGAACCTGTGACTCTTCAAGAAATTGGCGAGAAAGCAGAAGCAAGTGTTCATGGTGAAATGGTTGGTGTAATTAAATTTTCTGAGAAAGGATCAGAAATCTTAAAAACTGCAATCGAACAAATTCAAAAACAAGATGGATGGGAAAATAAATCAGTTCCTGATGTTTTAGAGTGGATTGTGAAAGAGATGAAAGAAACTGTAACAGTTCAGTACATTCAAGGTGGATGGTTAGATATTGATAACTTTGAAGATCTTTCAAACGCATATAAGTAATCAATTCACACTTTCCATTGGATATAAAAAATGATTAAAGCAAGTCAGTTTTTAGACGAATGTAAAAAAAAGAATTTTGAGTTCTTTTCTGGAACTCCTTGTTCTTATTTGAAGCCTTTTATCAATGCTGTGATTGATGATCCAGAAGTGAATTATTATGATGCAGTCAATGAAGGTGATGCTGTTGCTTTGGTAAATGGAGCCTTTTTAGCAGGAAAGAAAGGAGTTGTAATGTTTCAAAACTCAGGTTTTGGAAATGCTGTTAATTCTTTAACTTCTCTTTCTTACTCTTTTCAAATTCCATGTTTAGTGATTGTAACTCATCGTGGTGAACCAGGCGGAAAAGCTGATGAACCTCAACATGAATTGATGGGGCAAATCACAAAAGAGTTACTTGATACTTTAAAAATTAAGTGGGATCAGTTTCCAGAAAAGGAAGAAGATATTGAAGCTTGTCTTGAAAAAGCTGACCAATATATGAAAGAGCATAATCAACCTTATGCTTTAGTCATGAGACATGGAGCAGTAGAAGCTCAATCTCTAAAAACACCAAAAAGTGATGCTCCAATTGGAAAACGAGAATACTCTTTCTCTGAAAATATCACGAAGAAATATGCAGAACGAGCAACTCGAACAGATGCACTTCAAGTTGTTTTAAAAAATAAGCAAGAAAATGACCTTGTGATTGCTACAACAGGAAAAACAGGTCGAGAGCTGTATACTTTAGATGACGCAGACAATCATCTTTATATGGTTGGTTCAATGGGGTGTGCGTCTCCTTTTGCTCTTGGAATGGCAATGAATCTTCCAAACCATCGTTTGATTGCAATTGATGGTGATGCAGCTTTATTAATGCGGATGGGAAATCTTGCAACTGTTGGAAAGAGAAAACCAACAAACCTAATTCATCTTTGTTTAGATAACGAATCCAATGACTCAACTGGTGGACAATCTACCATTAGTGGAGATGTTGCTTTTGCTGCAATTGCAAATGCCGCTGGATATGATCATATCTATTCAACAGATGAGCTTGATGATCTAAATAAAATTTTTAGTGAATTAAGTGATTTAAAAGGTGCGGTTTTTATTCATTTCCGAACCCAAATTGGCTCACCAGATGATTTAGGTAGACCAAAAATTAAGCCATTCGAAGTAAAAGAACGAATGATGAATTTTATTTCTAAATAAGTAAGAAAAAGCCTCATCTTTGTAATGAGGCTTTTTTTTCTAGAATTGAAATTTCTTTTTAAGGTGATCTGCAATCGTGTCTCCAATTTTGTCTATGAGAGAGTCGTTTGTAGATGAAGAACGTTTTCT
>JBNMNM010000174.1:0-6421 GCA_051275585.1 bacterium
AGATTGTTTCACATGAAACATTTAATAAATAATATCAGCAAGTTAATTGGTAATATAGCTAGCAATTTCCATTATCTATTATAAATGATTTTTTTAGAAGTTTCACCTGCTCAATGTCAGATAGAACACCATACTTTTTATAACTGTATATGGAATCAGACATCATCTTCATCAAGACGAATTTTACACAAAAACTTTCGATACGTGCCCTGAATTAAAAGAGTTAGAACAAATATTTCCTGACTTTGAACCGCCTAAGCTTTGATTTTGTTAATGCAGAGACATAAAATACTGTGTTTCTCACTCTACTTTTCTTCTTTGTACCTTTTGCCATTGAATTTATATAAAGTAGATTTCATTTCTTGAACTTTATTATCTTCTTCCTCACGCATTTCTCTAACCGTCAAATTATAAAATCGAAAAGATTCAGCATTCATAGTAAAGGAGTATTCAATAGAATTACTTGATTCATAATTGAACACAACTTTGAGCTTTTTTGATACTTGACTAATCAGATGATAGCTATGGTTACAATCTCCTTGATGACAAGCACTCGACTTAATCATAAAAGCAAGACCTGTAGCTTTTGCAGTAGAAACAATTTTTTCTATTGTAGTTGAAGATCGACTAATCAATGCTTTTTTAGATGGGAACTTCAAAACTTTAGTGAGTCTTTTTAGCTTAATTTTTTTATTACCAATTCTGAAAATTGCAGATCCAAGATAAATCGTACATGCATTACATAGGTTCAAACGATTATCTTCTCGATTTGCAATTCCAATCAATACAAAGATTTTTTTTCTATTTTTAAAGTCAACAAATTCCTTTTTCTGAACAATAAAAACGCCTAAATCAGATGCTCTTTCAAAGTTATATTTTCCTTCAGGTGCATCCCAAATAATATGAGAGTAATCATCACTAAATTGTCCTTTGTATTTTTTATTTAATGACAATAAAATTTGCCTTTTAAGGATTCTATTTTTTAAATTTTTAACTACATAGTCGTAAATAATCGTATTCCCCACAGCGAGTCTATAACTTTTAGATGTTGCTACTTTTCCCGTTTTTTTATTGGTTGTGTGAGTATATAAAATGTCATCATTAATATTCCAATAAGAAAAAACACGATAATCATCATTAGACGCCTCTAAAAACAAAATATGGTTTTTGCTAACATTGGTTAAACTGTACCTAATAATTTTTGTTTTTTTATTAAATGTAATTCCAAGATTCTTTATTTTTTCTCCCTTACTAGAAACAAATTGAATTTCTTTTTTTCCATTTTTAAATGTAAGAAGTTTAGCCTCTCCATATTGATAAGCTTGACCGATTATTTTAGATTCTTTTATTTGACTAACGGCTAAAACTTCCCATTTTGGAAATAAAAAAAGGAACAAAATAGATAAAAATAAAAATGCTTTTATTGTTTTCATAATTCCTTTTTAAAAAGGTTATTCATATTGTAATTCCTTCAAAAAAATTGAACAAAACAGCAAAATCATGATGTTTGCCATTATCAAAAAAGACCTTTGGTAGAGTGTTTCTCATTTTGATAAAATTGCTAAGAAGCACTTAGATTTTTTACAATTTATTTTGTTTCTTCTTTGCTTAGGAACAGCTGAAAAATAACTTATACAACTTTATTTTTCCAAGCATTTAGTTTCATCATCAGCTAGATGAGATTTGTATAAGTTATTCTTTTTTGATCCTTACGTTAAATTGTCAACAGAAGCAATTGGAGCTGATTCCTTGCAAAGTTTTACAATTCCTTCAATCAACTCAGGTATAGGAGGATGTTTTGTTTTTCCTCTAATTTTCTCAAGAAAAGACCAAACTTTTCGTCCAAAGTCTAAAGTTTCTTGCAAATGAATAGGATAATATTTTTCTCTTGAAGAGTCTTCCTTTGATTTAAGCTTTCGAGCAATTTTTTCTATTTCTTTTGGAATTTTTTGGATTTCTGAGACTTTGCTTGAACTGTAGGTAAGCCCCGTTAACATTGAATTATCACTTCCATTAAATGCAGAACGATAATCATTTTTATAGAGAATCACAGGCTTTCCTGTAGAAAAAGCAACTGCGGCTTCAACAATACCGCCTTCATCAGGAACACGACCATTCATATTAAATACAAAATAGTCACAACATTCTACTACTTGGTAAATATCGAGAGCAAACATTGCTTTATCAACAAAATCTCGTGCATAAAGAAAATTCACATTTATAGGACTATTCACAAACTTCATAACATGAGCTTCTAATCCATCTCGATGAGGTAAAAAAGTTCCATATCCTGCTTCCTCTAAAACTTGAGAAATTGCAGTCATACAACCAATTTCCTCTGGACAAAATAATGGTCCAGAACAATAAACGTATTTCTTCATAATCTTCCTTTAAGGTATATGAATTGAGAGTCAATCATCAAATAATGATACATTTTTTTTGATTTCAATAATTATCGTATTTTTTTATTTTAAAAAACTTTAAATATCAAAGTTTTGATGGACTTACGAAGCTAGATAAACCTTATTTGAAATAAAGAATATATAATTATCATTGTTAATAAATATTTATTATTCTATAAAACGAGTTTTCTTTTTATAAAATATCAATTGAGGCCGTATGGAAGATTCTAAAAAGATTGTTTATTGTTCTGGACCAATGTTTTCAGATGGTAATTTATGGGAAATGGAACAAATTAATAATGTTCTCGAAGGTGTTGGCTATACAACTTATCTTCCCCAACGTGATGGTCTAGAGGTTAAAGATGTAATGGATTTACTAAAAAATCCTCTTTTACGAATCTTTGGTGATCAAATCATGGCGTTAGTTCGAAAAGCCATTTATGCACTTGATATTTATCAAGTTGTGGATCGTTCAAATTATTTGGTGATCAATCTTAATGGAGCTACTCCTGATGGTGGAAGTATTGTAGAAGCATCTGTATTTTATACCTGTGGGAAACCAATTTTATGTTATAAACATGATCCTCGTGCTTTATTTGCAGGCTATGACAATCCAATGATTTCAGGTCTATCTTATACTTTTGATACACCCGTTGATGATTTCCAAAAAATTCCTGAAGCATTAACTACAATTATTCAATATGTAGAAGCAGCAGGGAAATACGAATATCAGCCTCAACCTCTGTTGAAAAAATGGAGTGATTTAGGGAAAACTATTTGGGAAATTTTAGAAACATTACGTCATCCGAAACAACATGAAGAATCAAAAGCAAAATTATTGATTGAGCTTCTTAACTTAGTGAGAGAATACCAAAATTAGATTTTTATTTTGTATCTAAATCAACAGTACCATCCCAATTTTCAGGTAAATTTAAAGTTTTTAATTTTTCTAATTGTTTTAAGTGTACTATTGGTAATTTTTCTTCAGGAACGATATCTAATGCGGTTTGAAATGCATTTTCGGCTAATTCCCATTTTTGTTCCTTTCTAAACTGCAATCCTTTTTGGATCCAACTTCCTACAATTTTTTTTTGTTCCTGTATGTTTTTTGGCAAATGATTATAAATTTCAAAAATTTGCACAGGCTGTTTTTTTCCTACAACCCTTACTTGATCTAACAGCCGATATTGAAATTGTTCTTTTGGTTCTAATAATTCTAGCGTTATTTCACTAATTACAATATCTGCTTGGTAATATTTACTTAATCCTTCCAACCGTGAAGCCAGATTTACATTATCACCTAAAATAGTTGAATCCATTCTATCTTTGGAGCCAACAGTTCCAATAATTGAATCACCACTATGAATTCCAATTCCCACTTCAATTTTTTGGTATCCAGCTCTTTGACGTCCCACATTATATTCTTGTAAAGCTACCTGCATTCCAATTGCTGCTTGAACCGCATTATAAGCTTCTTTGTCATCTGTGCCTTCAGGATTATCAAACAAAGCCATAACAGCATCACCAATAAATTTATCAATAAATCCATGATTTAAATGAATTGGTTTATTCATTTCTTGGAAGTATGAATTTAGAAAATTCAATAATTCTTGTGGTGTTAAATTTTCTGATAAGTTTGTGAATGATCGAATATCTGCAAATAAAATAGTGATAAAATCACTTTGAGCTTTTCCTAATTCAATTTTTTCAATTCCTTCTTTTGCAATTCGGCTTAAAAATTGTGCAGGTACAAATTTTTCAAAAGTTTGATTAAGTTGAGTAATATGAGTATAAAGTTGAGAGTTCTTAATTGAAATTGCAGATTGTGTAGCCAATATTTTTAAAACCTCTAACCGATCAGGAGTAAATACATGAGATGTAATATTATTTTCTAAATAGAATACACCTTGCAGCTCATTCTGATTTAAAATAGGGAAACATAGGACTGATTTTACAGGGTTATTCTTTAAATAAGGATCATGAGAAAATTGATTCTGATGAGAAGCATTATTTAAAACAACATAGTCATAACTATGAGCCACATATTGAATGATTTTTGTTGCTAATAAGTTACTATTTACAAAGTCAATTGATTGCATTGCTGGAAGTTCTTTATCTCCCATTTTTCCTGCTTGAATTGATAACTTCTTTGTTTTCTCATGATACAAAAGTAAAAACCCTTTTTCTGCACCTGCATTTTCACAAGCAATTTCAACTAATTTTTTTACTAAATTTTCAAGAATAAACTCACCAGAAATACTTTGAGAGGCTTTAATTACAGAATCCATATCAAACAAATGGTGACCACTTGAAGAACTGGTTGTTCCTCCATGAGTTCTAAAATCTTCATATTCATAGTTTGATGTTTTTGAATTTTCTTGAAAATTTAAAAGTGAATACGTATCTTTTAGCCATTGAACTTTTCGAGAGGCTCCCCAATAGATATAACCATAATACGCTTCTTTTAAATAAAATTTGGCTAAATGTTCTTGCTTTTGTTCTATATAAAATTTTCCAGCTAATTCACATGCAAGAGTTTGATAACGTGGGTAATGATTTTTTTCTGCCTGTTGAATTGCGTTGTCATAAGATTCTATTGCTTGCAGTTTTTTCTTTTTTAACCGAAAAATTTCAGCTTGCATGATGTATTGAAGGTGCAAAAAATTCTGTGGACAGTGTTTTGCCAACGTCTTCATTTGTTTATATTCAGATTTCATTTCACAAAGAGCCTTTCTTTTTTCTTGAAATGACAAACTTTGATAAATTCCAGAAAGAATTAAAAAATGATATAAACTAAACTCTATCGCACAAAGAGTTCCTTTGATTGCATTGAACTCCTTTTTTGTTTCTTCAATATGATAAAGTGCAGAATCATAGTTTTCGTAGAAGTAATATAGTTGCAGTTTATAAATATGATATAAAGCAACACCATTTTTAAAACCATTATGTTCCATTTCTTTGAGGCATGTAGTCTCATCAAAATCTTGGTAACACAAAGAGAACTGTTTACTATTTTGATCTTGGAGATTTAAACGAAACCCTTGAAAAATTTGAGCAGTATGAATGGTATTGGGAACTTTCGTATCTAGGATAACTGGAAAGTATTCATTTGCTTGCTGTGTTATTTCCGCTAAATTTGAAGATGTATTCCACTGGGTAAGATTGGCACAGGAAAAACCAATGTACATCGAATCACCACTTTGCAAACCAGCCTCAATTCCTTGAAGAAATAACGGTGCAAGTGTTTCATAATGTTCATTAAAATGGTGAGAAAAGCAGATATAAGTATAGAGAGTACGGCATCGTAACTGAACATCATCAAATCGCTCATTTAATTGAATTCCAATTTTTCCATACTCATAACCATTTTTATGGTCTCCGAATATAGTTCCTATAAGTCCTCCATAAAAAACAAATGCATTGGCTGTTTCAGGAGTATAACCAAACTTCAGAGACAAATTCATCATCTTTAAAGAAACAAAACCTAACAAATTTTCATTACCACTCATATAAATAGGAGCAGTAAGATTAATCATAATTTTCATGATTAATCTTATTTTAGGGTCATCTGTTATTTTACTTTCTAAAAGAACCTCTTTTGATTTCCCTCGAAGACCCCATTTTGTAAAAAGTAACTCCTTTCCGACTGCTAATGTACTTGGATTTATTTTGATCTTTATTCCTAATCCTCTTAAAGCTTTTAACCCTAACTCAATAGAAGAATCAACTTTTCCATAGGTTGTGGTGTATTGAAAAATTTGCATTTGCAGAATTTTTGCTTTCTCTAAAGGATCAATTACAAACAAAAACATTTCTATAATTAGTTCTTCAGCAAAATCCCATTCATTACAAAGATAAGCACACTCTGAGAGTTCATAAAAAATTTCATAGGATTTTGAATATTCATTCAGCCAACTAGATTGAGGCAAAAGTTGTTTTGCTATTTTTAAATAGGATAAGGCTGGCTGATAGGCAGATGATAATTTTGCTTTTTTTGAACAAGCTAAGTTTAACTCAAA
>JBNMNM010000175.1:0-6415 GCA_051275585.1 bacterium
ACCAGAAGAAAAGGAAGCAAAAGCAAATTGGAAACGTGATCTACTAATTGGAATTGAAGGTTTGGTGAATCTTGCAGATCCGCAATCATTTTCTGCAATTAATGATTTAATTGATCATTCAGATAAAAATATCCGAGATTATTCAGCTTTAGCTCTTTTATGGATTTCAGGTGACTCTAATATTAGTGAGTTAGAAAAACGACTGTATCACTCTAATAAACAGGTTCAATATTGTTCTGCACTTGCTTTATCTTGTTTAGGTGATGAAAAAGGAATTTCTGTTTTTTCTGGATTGCAAAGTGGAAAGTACACTGCTGATTCGTTGCTTTTTGCTTCTATGGTGAAAACTCACGAAGATTATTTATTATCATTTCTTGACCGTGCCGCAGATGACAATCTTCAAAAGCAAGCATTTATCATCATTATGCTTCTTGAGATGATTGAACGACCAGAAACTCCAAATCGTTTACTTGCTGGACTTTCCTCTCGACATCCAAAAATTCGATTGATGATTGCGAAAGCATTAGAGTGCTACGGAAAAGGTGAACTTCTACCTCTTATTGTAGAATATATTAATGCTCAAGAGTATCTTGATGATTGGAAAATTAGTGAGAAAAAAATTCAAACGTTAGCAGAAGTAATTACTTTTGGAAGCCGTTCCATAAAGACTTTTGCAATTACAAAGCTTTTTTCTGCTTTGACTGCTGAACGACAAAATACGTTCAATCATCAATGGAAAATTTTTAATGCTTTGCATGACAAAGAATTAAAAGAAATTAAGAAGAAAGCAAAAGCTTATGAAGCTCCTTCTGAATCATCTTCTGTAGAAGAAATTAACCAAGTTATCTTTGGATCGTATGTTGGTCTGAGTCGGCTTGTTGGTGATTCTGGAGATAAATATATTCGAGAAACTGCACTACGTCGATTATTTAAGATGGCTCAAAATGATGCAAACGTAGCAGATTCTGTTATTTCTGTATCAATGTTAGCTCTTCATGATCGTAGTGAAGAGATTCGAGAGCAAGTATTTAAACAACTTCAAGAGTTAGATGTTGAGGTTCAAAGTCTTGCAGGTGAAGCATTTGCAACAGGTCATCGAGATATTGGTGCTCTTGGGTTGCAACTTCTTGCAGATAACAAGTCTAAGGAAACAACAAAACTTCTTGAGCATGTATTTAATGCTTACACAAATGGCTTAGAAAATGATGCCGCAGAAGTTTTAATTGGACTTTCAAATGAAGCGGATGTTTACGAAAAAGGATTAGATGTTAAATCTGGAGAGCTAAGAAACAAGTCTATTTTTGAGCTTTCAAAATTATATAAAACAGAAAAAACGGCAGTTAAAGCTCTGCAAAATGCATTGGATTCAAAATACCAAGAAGTACGTCACAAGTCGACTCTTGAGCTTGCAATTCATAAAGATTCAAAGGCATTTCCTGCTTTGATTAAAATGCTTGGAGATTCTGTTAGTTCTGTTCAAGAAAAAGCAATTGATTCTCTTCTAGGATTAGGTGATCCAAAAACACCAGATGCTCTGCTTGATAGAATTGATAATGATCGTTCTGGAACAGCCAAAGTGAAGGCTCTTTTTGATGCAGTTGGTCAATTTAGATTAACAACAGTAAGTGCAAGATTATTTAAATTCCTTACTCAGACTAAACATAGTGGACATGCTTTTTATGCATTAGAAACGATCAGTGGTTATGATCAAAAAATTCATAAAAATAAGCCAGAAGAACTATGGTTAGACAAACAGTACCCTCGAAGCGATAAAATCTTAGCAAAACTTCTTCAAGAAGTTTATCAGTTAGGTGATGAGAAACTGTTGTCAAGATTGATTCCTAGTGCAAAATGGTCAAAAAATTCAAAAGTTGAAGCTGCATTAATTCCACTTGCGAGGTTTCCAAAAGATGGAGTTCGGCGGAAAGCTGTAGAAGCTTTAGGATGGCGATTGTTGCATCGAGATCTTAATAAAAAAGTGATGGTAGAAACTCTTAGTCATCCTGATGGAGATACTAAGTTTTTAGCTGCTGAAGCATTAGCAACTGTTGGTTATAGTGAAGGAATTAATATCCTACTAACCAGTGTTGATTTGCTTGAAGATGAAGATCTGCAAACAAGAGCAATTCAAGCACTTGGAAAACTAGCTGATGAACGAGCATTAACTCTTCTTCTAAGAATTGTTAATGATGAAGAGCATGAGCTTCAAACTACAGCAATCGAAGCTATTGGGCACATGAAACATACTCCACAAGCTGAGAAAATCTTTGGAATCTTAAAAGGCTTTACAAAAGGAGGTGATGATTCCTTATTTATGGCTGGAGTTAAAGGATTACGTTGGTTCAACTCTAGAGAGGGTTGGAAAATCATTCGTGATAATGCTGATAATAGTGATTGGGAAATTCGACAAGAAATTGCGAAAACCCTTCAATTTCACAATGATCCAATTGCAAAAGAAGCTCTGATCAAAATGTTCAAGGCTGAGGATGATTATGATGTAATTTACGCATTAACTCGATCTCTTCGAAGAGTTTATGGTGCAGATTCATTAGAGCCAAATTACTTGTTTATTCAGTCAACGGGACATAATTATGTTGCAGAGGTAGAAAAGGATTATCTCACAAGAATAAGAGAACATGGTGACCCATCAAGAGTTTTAGGGCTTCTTTCTAAAATTCCAGATGATGAACTTGTTGAAGCTCTTTCATCTGGCCTTCTTTCAAAAACACCAGCTCCTGTAGAAGCCGCCGCTGAGCAAATTACTTCGAATAACCTTCCAGTAATTGAAGTTGCAGCACAAATTCTAGGGCGAGGAAAAGACATTGTTACTGAAAGTCAGAAACAAATTCTCGTGGATGCTTTAGGAACTCAATGGAATGCTTGGTTAGCTGAACTTGCAAAGCATCGTCCAGAAAGTGATGAAAGTCATAAGCTTCAAACTTTAAATCAATGTTGTAGTAAAATTTTATGGGCATGTGGGCAAAATCAAGTACCTGTATCATCACTCTTAGTGATGTTGGAAAATGATCACCATTTTAGCCAAGAAATTCGAAAGTCTGCAATTATGACATTGAATAACTACGAAACAGCATCAGAAGCAATTCCAGTTTTAGAAAAGCTTGCTCTTGGAGCTGATGCGAAAATTCGTAGTCTTTCTTCAGCAGTCTTGAAAAAACTAGCTCCAGAAAAAGCAAAAGCCTTAACTGAGAAATTGTTAAATGATCGAGTAAGTTTCAACTGGTTGGTTGGAGAAGAAAGAGATCAAGCAACAATGCAAATTCTTCGTTCTGGAGTAAATCAATTACAGTATCAAGGTGTTGCTCTTCCTCATTTGATTGCAGAAAAAGATATTGAAGGATTACAACCAGTACTTTTTGATACTTCGTTACCTGAAACTACTAGGTTAGGTGTTATTGAAGGATTAGGGAAGATTGCAACTAATGAGTCACTAGAAGTGCTTGTTGAGTTTGCAACTCAAGAAAAAGAAGATGACTTGAAAAAAGCTGCTTGGAAAACCATTCGTCGAGCAAAACGTTTGATGAAAAAACAACAAGCTACTCAAGCATAGTGATTTATTTTTTAAGAAATTATAATTTATCTTAGGAATGTAATGACCGATGAAAAGCAATCTTCACCTAATTCTGGTGAGGAAAAAACAGAAGTAAAAATTGCTTATCATGGTACTAGCCAAGTAGAGACTAAGGGCGAAAAAGTCGAAGTATCTCTTCTTGGGAATGTTTATCATGGGGCTGTATCGGTTTCTGGTAAGGTGAAAGATCCGACTTTACTCAGAGATGCGTTTGAAACTTTATATGATGTTGTTAGTAGTGATTACAGTTTTGTTCCCAAAGATCGAACTGCATACTTAGCATTTCAAAATATGAAAAAACAGGCGGCTAACCTACAAGCATGGGAAGCTCGTCAGGCATATTTTGATTGGTTAGAAAAAAATGATCCTCTAGGATGGACAATTTTAGACCCGATTATTTCGGTTCAACCTGACCAATTAACATTTGAAGTATTTAGTAAAGATGAAGGAACATATGCAACTTTAGCTGTAGATTGGTCTCATTTTGATTTAGATGAGAAACCAAAATACGGAACAACCAATATTGATTACAGCAAAGAATTTTTTGATAACTTGCAACAAATGCGAAGTTATCGAGAAACTTCCTTTTCAATTCAAAGCGATCAAGTCGCAGTTGAAACAAAAGGAGATCTTCATGAATCTAAAATTGTAGAGAAGAAAGTTACTGTTCCGAATTCATGGATTCGGGGATTTCTTCAAGTTCAATCAGCAACAACACTTCCACATCATTCGTTTAAAATTGTACCTGTTGATCTTTATAATGTACTTCGTCATCTTCGATTGAATGCAGATCAGAAAAAAGGTGGAAGAAGTATTCGAGTAGAATTAGTTCCTGGTGAGTATCCAAGACTTGTTCTTGAGCCTTGGGAAGAGTTAATCACTACAACAGGCGAAATTTATAAAGGACGAACCACCGAAGTAATTCGGATTTGGGGTCGACGGCGATTAGAATTATTAAAGAATTTACTTCCAATTGCAAAAGAAATTGAGGTTCATTTATTAGGAAATGGTCTTCCATCATTCTTTGTTTTAAAAGGGGAAGGAATTCAGTTCACAATTGGAATGACTGGTTTTACTTCTGCAAACTGGGGACAAACAGCAAGTTTTGATTTACTACTTCCTCGTGATGTCGAAACAGAAAAAGAGCTATCTGATGTTCTTGGTTATCTAGTTGAGAATTGGTCAGGAACTTTAGAAGAAATTTCTAAAGCATTAGATATTAAAAAAGCAAAAGTTTTTGAAGCCTTACAAGTTGCTTGTCAACAAGGAAAGGTGATGTTTGATCTTGAAAAATACCGATTACGACCACTTACATCAGAACCATTAAATTTAGATGAATTACAGTTTCGAAATGAACGAGAGCGAGTAGCTCATGATCTTCTTCAAGAGAAAGGAGCCGTTAAAATCGAGACTGAAAATCATATTTATGGTGAAGGTGTTGAGGTTATTGGAAATGTTGAAGTTAAGTCAGAAAAACGAGATTATCGACCTCTAATTAAAATTGGAGAAGATGGTAGAACTCGGAAAGCAGAGTGTACATGTAACTTTTTCCGTAAACATCGTTTAAAAGAAGGGCCTTGTAGTCATTTAATTGCCTTACGCTTGCGTTATACTCAAGAAAAAAGAAAGCGAGCTACAAGTAATGATTCTTCTCATATTACTGTAGAGACTCGCACACTTGCTAAGATTGCGAATCATGAAGCAATTTATCAAGTTACTCTTAACCAGAAGAGAATCAAAACTCGCTGGGGAGTTCGAGGTACTAAATTACGTCTTCAAAATTTAGTTTTTAATTCAATTGATGAAGCAAGAGACGCTTATTTTCAACAAATCAGTGATCTTGAGGCCAAAGGTTTCTTAGATATTACGGGGTAAAAAAGGATGGCAGAGAGTAATCTTGCAAAATTGTGGAGTGCTATTAATAAAGCTGGTGATACAGGCGCATATATTCAGGAACAATTAAAAAATCGTGGTTTTTTGGTGGCTCGTACTGATACGAGTTCAATGTCAAAAGCTAAGCTAAAAGAATATAAAATTGCATTAAAAGCTGAAGCGGCTGAAAAGAAACAGTTAAAGAAAGATGCATGGGCAGCATATAAAGCTAACCATATTGTTCATCTTGGTGAAGGTGTATTCTGGAATGATGCTGCGGATTTTGATCAATTTGACTTACCAAACGCTGAGAAAAGAGCGGCTGAAAATGAGCTTCCTCAGCTTGAAAAACCAGAACATTTAGCAAAAGCACTTGGAATTGATATTCCTGAATTGCGTTGGTTAACTTATCATCGTGATGTTGCTGAAAAAATTCATTATCGACGATTTACCATTCCAAAAAGAGATGGTTCTGATCGTGCGATTTGGGCACCTCTTCCAAAACTGAAAGCGGCTCAAAAATGGGTTCACAAGCAAATTTTAGACAATATTCCTGTACATGGATCAGCACATGGATTTCTTCCAGGTCGATCAACTTATAGTAATGCAAAGGTTCATACAGATTCAAAAATTGTTCTCCGTATGGATATCAGAAACTTTTTTCCAACCATTACATTACCTCGTGTGAAAGGTGTTTTCCGAAAAGCAGGATATCGAGAGCAAATTGCAACATTGTTAGCTCTTCTTTGTACTGAAGCACCACGAGAAATTGTTGAACATGAAGGAAAAAAATTATTTGTTGCTTTAGATATGAGATGCCTTCCTCAAGGAGCACCAACAAGTCCAGCAATTACCAATGTTCTTTGTATGAAAATGGATCGGCGAATGGCTGGTTTAGCAAAGAAGTTTGGTTGGAGATATACTCGATATGCTGATGATTTAACTTTTAGTCTT
>JBNMNM010000176.1:0-6411 GCA_051275585.1 bacterium
TTAATTCCACCATTAGATAAAAAATTATTTTTTGAGAAAGGAAAGGAATTAGATAAATATCTTGAAAATTTACAAGAAATTAATGTCTTAAATAAAAAAGGAAAAGAACTTTCGATTGCATTTATTTTAAAAAAAATGGGGTTGGCTACAGAAAATCATTTTATTGGAATTGTTACTGATATTGCAGATCGAAAAGCAGCCGAGAGATTACTAATTCAAAAAAAAGAACAAGCAGAAGAAGCAAATCGTTTAAAATCTGAATTCCTTAATGTAATCAGCCATGAATTACGAACTCCACTAACTGTTATTTTAGGTAATACTCCTTTGTTAACAGATCAGGAATATTATCCAGAGCAAGAAGACTTAATTGAAATTGCCAGTGATATTGATAGTTCAGCGAGGCATTTATTAGTATTGATTAATGATTTGTTAGATTTATCAAAAATAGAAGCTGGAAAAATGGAGCTAAAATTAGATATTATTATAGTGAAAGAATTATTAACTGTTGTGTTTGAGCAATTTCAAGTTTTAGCTGAAAAAAAATCAATCAAGTTAGAGCTTTCTCTTGATTCTAATTTAGAAATTCTAGCTGATCCAGTTCGATTGCAACAAATAATAATTAATTTAGTTGGAAACTCCATTAAATTTACAGAAAAAGGATTCATTAAAGTTACAGTTCGGCAGTTAGGAAAACAAATACAATTTTTTGTAGAAGATAGTGGATGTGGTATGAGTGACATTTTATTAGGTGATATTTTTGATGCATTTAAACAAGTTGATAGTTCTTCTACTCGATCTGCTGAGGGAACTGGATTAGGATTAGCAATTACTCAAAAATTAATAGAGTTACATCAAGGAAATATTTTTGTTTCAAGTGAAGTTGGAAAAGGAACTACATTTGTATTTTCTTTACCTTGCGAAGCTGTACCTGTTGTGGTTCCAGAGGAGGTTATAGCATGAAAATTTTACTTGTTGATGACTAACCCAATATTATTAAAATGTTAACTCGACGCTTAAAACGTTTTGGGTATGAAATTGTTTCTGCTGAAAATGGTCAAGTTGGAGTTGAACTTGCTGAAAAAGAACAACCAAATTTAATTTTAATGGATATGCATATGCCTATTTTAGATGGTTATACTGCAACAAAAACATTAAGAAAAAGAGGTTATCAAGGCTTGATTGTAGCTTTAACTGCTTCAGCAATGACACATGAGATTAGTCGTCCTTTAGAAGCTGGCTGTGATGATGTAATTTTAAAACCAATTGATATTGATTTTGAAAAAAAAATAAAACAACTTCTTGAGTCATCAAATTAGATATTGCTTCATTAATTCCTTTTCTTTCTAAATTTTTAGTAAGAAGAGGAGTGCTGTGTCGTCATAAATTTACATCGATTTTGATAAACTTGAATAACAGGGTCACTTGGATTAGTGGACTCACACTCTTGAAAAAGCATAAGTGCATTTTTGTACTTTTTTTCTTGATAAAGCTTTAAGCCTTCTTGAAATAGAGCATCAATTTTCTTCTTTTCCTTTTTTTCTAAATCAGAATTATGTTCATATACTTCATAAACGGGAATAGATGTATGGTTAGCGTGTGATGTTACTTGATCAATTTTTCGGATGCAATATTTTTCAGGATTTGTCAGTTGTTGATAAATCGTATCACTAATCAAAATTGATACACTAAATAATTTGCAAAGTTCTTCTAAACGATCTGCGATATTAACAGTTTCACTAATTACAATTCCATCCATACGTTCTGCAAGAGCAATTGTTCCTAAAAGAACTTGTCCTTTATGAAGTCCTATACTTACCTCAAGAGGTTGGTAACCAGCACGTTTTCTACCTCCATTATAGTCTTTTAAATACTCAATCATTTGGATTGCAGAGCAAACTGCATTATCACTAGATTGATCAAAAAGAGCCATAATAGTATCACCCATAAATTTATCAATATATCCGTTATTTTGTTGGATCATCGGTCGCATCTTACTTAGATAAGAATTGATAAATTTAAAATTTTCCTCTGATGTCATCGATTTAGAAAGAGCACTAAATGAATTAATATCAGCAACAAGAACACTCATTTCACGATCAATATAATCTCCAACGTGAACATCTAAAATACTATTTTTTTCAAGAAACTTTAAAAAATCATGAGGAACAAAGCGTTGGTATGCTCCATTTAATTCCCTTAAATTATGATTCAAATATAAATTATTGAGGGCAACTAGAATATTATTGCTCAATAATTCAATCATATTTTGATCCCATTCAGAGAAGTGAGGAATTTTTTCAAATATGAAGAAATGATCTTTATTTTGTTGTTCAACTTCGAAGTAGAGAACTAAACACTCCTCATCATAAATCCATGTTTGTTTGCTTTTCGCCTTTTGACATAGATCAATAATATATTTTGGTAGTTCAGGAGTATGATCAAAAGAAAAAAGATTACGATTTAAGATTTGGAAGGAGTTTGTTTTTTTTGAATAGCAAAGAGCGAGGCCTTCTTGAGGAGTAATGTCCTTGTCTAATAACAAAATTTTTATAAATGAATCTAATGCTTTTTCTGCAAAGTCTTCAATACTCTGGATTTTGAAAATTGAGTTAGAAGCATTATTAATAA
Organism: bacterium; assembly: GCA_051275585.1. Taxonomy (GTDB): domain Bacteria; phylum SAR324; class SAR324; order XYD2-FULL-50-16; family JBNMNM01; genus JBNMNM01. The sequence goes on from JBNMNM010000176.1 coordinate 2,629, forward strand.
TGCGTAAAGCAACTTGATTTTTTTGAATTGTTTGAATGTCTTGATATGATCGTAATGCAGAAATAACTGATGTAAAGAGTTTTTGAGAGGTGAGTTCTGTTTTTGCTTTATAATCTTGAATATCGTACTCAAGAATTACTTTTTCTTCTGGAGCCTGTCCTGGTTGTCCTGTTCGCAGAATAATTCTTGTTTGTTTATTTTGTAGTGTTTCACGTAAATAACGGATGACCTGAAATCCAGCTTCATCCGATTCCATTACAACATCTAAAAGAATTAATGCTATTTGATGATGTTCTTTTTCCAAAAAATTGATTGTTTCTTGAGCAGAAAATGTATTTGTAAATTCGAATGGTCGGTCTAAAAAACTGACATTACCAAGAACAATTTTAGTAATATGATGAATCTCTTCATCATCATCAACAACTAAAATTTTCCACGGGGGATTTCCATTAATAGTGGTATTTTCTTCTTCTTCATCAGCAAAAAAAAGCTCATCATCAAGATCTTCAGAGTCACTCATCGAGAAATCCCCTTCAAAAAACTAAATTAAAAATGAAACTATTCTAAAAATTGTTGCTCAATTGAAGTATCCATTTGAATTTCCTCAATATTTGCAACGGCTTCATCAATTAATGCTTCAAAATCAAATTTACTTTCTTCTTCATGAAGAAATTTAACTTGTCCTTGTGTTTCTGGCTTTGATGGTTGAAACACAGTACAACAATCAGGAAATGGTTGTATACTAATTGGATAGGTCTCAATTTTCTTAGCAAGTGTAATAATTTCAGCTTTATCCATTCCAATTAATGGACGAAGAATAGGCAGAGTTGCTGGTTCTTCAGTACACTTGATATTTGCCAATGTTTGGGATGCAACTTGTCCAACAGCCTCTCCTGTAACATAAGCTTGTACATGATATTGATCCTTAATTCGTTCTCCAATTCGTACCATCATACGACGGTATAACAAAGTTCGATATCGTTCTGTACAATTTTCTTTAATTTGTTTCTGAATTTCTGTAAATGGAGCAATCAATAATATTGATTTTGGTTGATAGCGACTTAATTGTTGAACTAAATCAATTACTTTTTGACGACTTTGCTCTCCAATAAAAGGATAACTATGGAAGTTAAGGTAAACCATTCGGCAACCTCGTTTCATTATCATCCAACTAGCAACAGGACTATCAATACCACCACTTAAAAAAGAAAGAACACTACCACTACTTCCAACAGGTAATCCACCTTGTCCTTGAATTTTCTCTAGGAAAACAATTGATTTATTGTTATTCCAAATTTCAATTTGTAATGCAAACTCAGGATTATGCAAATCAACAGAAAGTTCAGAAAACTGAGGCAAAATGTGTGCACCAACTGCTTGAGAAATCTGAATTGAATTCATTGGAAAAGCTTTATAACTGCGAGTTGATGCAACCTTAAATGACAAACTAGAACTTCCAGTTTTTTCAATATATTTTTTAATTAGCTCAACTGCTTTTACTTGAATATTTTCAAGGTTGTGGTCTGATAGTTCAGAAATTGAAAAATTAGCAATTCCAGGGACATACTGAAGAGCGTCTACTATATCATCTTCAAAACCAGTTTCAAGTTCGAGATAAATCCGACCGTGAATACGGTGAATCTTAATATCAGTGATCTCACTAGTATGCTTTCGAATATTATTAATCAGTTTATTCTCAAACCACTTTCGGTTTCCACCTTTTAGAGCAATTTCTGCATAACGAATAACAATAAACTTCATAATTTTGCTTAAGTAAGAGTTGTTTTAGATGATGGTGAAAGCAACGGGCTAATTTTTTCTTCCCAGAGTTGATTCGTATCTTTGAACTCGATTAATTCTTTTGTAAATGGGTGGGGTAGAATCATTTTTTCACAATGCAAAGCATGACGAGACAGCTTTAATCGATCAATAATTCGATTCATATCACGATAATCAATCCAATCAAGGTAAACTTCTTCATCAGGATAGAATTTTTTATCTCCAACAATAGGACAACCTATATCAGCAAGATGAACTCGGATTTGATTTGTTTTTCCTGTAACTGGACGAATCCACATTCGACTATACTCTCCCCAAGGTTCAATTCGATCAACATGGGTTTTGCTATTTGGATTTTCTGATGGAACAAGAACAAGTTTTGTATAAATTCTTGAGTTTTCAGCAGGAACAATATCACCTTCAATGATTTGAGGTGTTGTTGTATTAAATGTGACTGCTTGGTATTCTTTCTTGACTTTTTTCTTTTCAAAAAGAGGCTGTAATTTTCCTCTTACTCGTCTACTTTTTCCAAAAAGTAAAACACCTGTAGTTTCTAAATCAAGTCTGTGAAGAGGGCTAATATCATTAGTATTACAAAATTCTTTAATACGAATTGCTAAAGAATTATAATAGTAAGGCCCTGAAGGAGAAACTGGAACATGATCAGGTTTTGAAATTGCTAATATGTTCTCATCTTCATAAATGACTTGTGGAGTAAAAACAAAATTCTTTTCATCTTCTCGATGATGTTTATACTCAATTGTATCGCCTGTATTGATGATGGTATCATCAAAAACAGGTGAGCCATTGACTTGGATTCTAGATGGGAAAATTTCTTCAAGACGAGCTGGATTTGAGCTATGAATATAACGATCCTGAATGAATTGTTTTAAATTCATTGGATCGTAATCATACCGATAGCGAAATGTAACAGTATCTTCAAACATTAAGCCGTAATATCAGTTTGGTTTAGTTGCGTAGTTGTTTTTTTAAGTTTTTCTACAAGTGCCATTGTAATGCTTTGGTAAATTTCAACCTTGCTATCTGATGAGATTTCACTAAGAAATCCATGAGGAAGAATAAATACTCTAGCAATACTAGCTGTTGATATATTTACGTGGCGAGGTTCTTTAGGTTGAATTAAAGACATTTCTCCAAAACAATCACCAACAGTTAATTCTGCTACTTTTTGTTCTTCAAAGTTAACATGAAGCATACCTGAAATAATGATACAAAAATGACTTCCATGCGTATTTTCTTTGAAAACTATTTTTCCTTCAGGAAATTCAAGCAATTTTCCTAAGCGAATTACAGAATCTAAAGTAATTTCTGAAAAAGATTTAAAAAACTTTAGTCTACAAAGCAAAGTCTTTATTTTTTCTGAAATTCCATTATTTTTAGTGCTTTCTACTTCATTCTCATTTTCAATATGAAGAAAAGCACGAATTTTTTCTAAAAGGATTTTATTTGTTTCTGTTACTGGAAGAAACATTGTTGGAAACTGTAACCCTTCTTCAAAAGTAAATTCTTGATTTGCAAAAACAGTCAATGGAACTTTATAAATTTTACAATAATTTGTAATAAACTCAATTTCCTTTTGCGAATCAGGTGTACTTGTAATTGGAAGTTTATAAAAAATATAGTTGAAAGATCGAATTTCTAAGATTAATTCTACTTCTCGGAAATCCGAAACGTCATGCAATACTTTTAAGCCGAGATGTTTCAAGATCTTTTTCACTCGGAAATTAAGATCCATATCTCGGTTAAAAAATAAAATGTGAGTGTTTTGTAGTATTGCCATTTTTAAAAAAAGAAAGTAATTTTATTAAAATTTTCAAGCCAATTCTAAGTTTTTATCAAAAATAAGTCTAGGAAAAGAGCATGAGTCTAAATAGTTTTTCACAACGAAGTATTATTATTGGTGATGTTCATGGTTGTTATGAAGAATTAGATAGTCTTTTGAATAACATGAGCTATAATCCCGTAAAAGATAAACTTTTCTTT
>JBNMNM010000177.1:0-6405 GCA_051275585.1 bacterium
GAGTATTCAGCGGAATTCCACTCTCGATTTGTAATAATTTTAGCATGCATTCCATTTGCTATTTTTGCTCTTGCTTTAGGAATCACGAATCCAAGAGTTCCTAAAAAAACAGGATTACTTTTTATGATTATGGTTCTGATTCTTTATTTTTCAGCTCATACTCAATTTTTTGTCAGAGTTGATCGAGGACAAACATCACCTTATATTTTATATGTAACTCCTTTTATGACCCTTATTTTTAGCCTAATTAATTTTTATCGAATTAATTATGACTATGATACCTTGAATGAAATGTTTCGTTTTACATTCTTCAAAAAAAGTTTAATCGAGCAAGATGAGGAAGACATCGTTTCAACATAAATTATTTTTGACATTATTTATCTTCCTGCTTATGATTGTATCTACAAAAGTAGATACAACTTAGGGTGATTAACACTTTGTAATAAAGGTAAAGATGAAGGCTCAAAAAAGAGAAATCGTAAAGTGGGGAAATTCTCTTGCCGTTAGAATTCCACAATCTGTTCTTACATCTGCTCATTTGCATCTACATGACTTTGTAGATTTTTCTGTTGAAGATGAGAAAATCATCTTGAAACCAGTAGCAAAAATAAGAGGTAGAAAAAGAAAAAAATACACACTAACTGAAGTATTGGAGGGTTACGAACGATCAGACGTGGTTGATTTCGGAAAACCTCAAGGAAGAGAAATATTATAATGAGTTTGTATCCTAAAAAAGGTGATTTTGTTTGGTTTGATTTTGATCCTCAATCTGGACATGAGCAAAAAAGCCGAAGACCTGCACTTGTGATTAGTGAAGACTCATTTAATAAAAAAACTGGGTTTGCTGTTGTTTGTCCAATCACAAATGCAGATCCTAAAAGTCGCTTACATCTTTCAATTGAAGGAACAAGAGGTGTTTCTGGAACAATCTTAGTAGATCAATTCAAATCTCTAGATTTCCAATCTAGAAAGTCTCAGTTCATTGAAGTCTGCCCTAATGAATTAGTAGAAGAAGTTTTAGATCTAATTGATCCAATTCTGTTTGGAGATGAGTAACTTCATTTTGAAGTAATCAATAAATTTATTAAATAAAAATCACTTTAATGAGTAATTATTATGAATGTTGCGAGCCTTATTTGGGGAATTCTATCCATTTTAGGAATGATCTTAGGCTTTATTCCTTTTCTTGGTGCATTTAATTGGTTAAATATTCCTTTTGCAGGTGTTGGTTTGATTTTTAGTGGAATTGCTTTTTCAACTACTCCTCGGGAAGAAGCAAAAGGAGCAACTACTGGTTTAGTGTTGTGTGGGATTGCTATTATTGTTGGTATTTTTCGACTATCTCTAGGTGGTGGAATTCTTTAATAAAATTTTACTCAAAATACTGTCTTATTTTTTTGTAAAATTTATTACATATTGAATAAATTATTATTTCCTGCTTTTTAGTAAACTAAAATTTTTCTACTTTTTCAAACAGAAAGATATTATTCTATTATTGCAATAACTTACTTGATTATAGACCGTGACTTCGCTAGTTTAGCACACTAAACAAGTCATTTAAAACTAATTATATACTCAAGTAAATCATCATGAATAATCATACTCCTGTAAATAATCACATTCCAGAAATTTGTGATCTTTTTGTTATACTTCTTAGTGAAATGCCTTGGTCTTTTTTTCTATAGCTTATCATTAGGCTGAAATTCAAAGGCAATCAGGGTAATATCATCATTTGGTTCACACCCTGAAAAATCTTTTAAAGTTTGATGTAACTCTTGAGTAAGAAGCTTTAATGCAATTCCTCTTTTTTCTTCAATAAATTGAATAAGACGTTCCTCTCCAAACTGCTCTTGTTGCTGATTTTCATATTCAGTAATACCATCTGTATAAACAATAAATAAATCACCCTCAGATAGTTGAAATGTCCACTCTGTGTAAGGAACAATCTCTTCTCCAAACATTCCTAATGGCATTCCATGACTTTGCTCCTCAACAATGACAGGTTTTTTTCCTTTTGAAAAAATAATAATTGGAGGATGTCCCGCAGAACAACTTTGTAACCAACCTTTACTTGATACTTCTAAGAACACTCCTGTCATAAATTTATCATCAGGAATGCACATTGCTAACAATTTATTTAACTTCTGAATTACCTCAATAGAAGTTCGATTAGTACGAAGGCTTGATAAAGCCATTTGCACCATCATAGTAATAAAAGCCGCAGAAACTCCATGTCCTGTTGCATCTCCTAGAAAAAGTCGAAATTGATCCTCACGAGTTTTTGAAAAACGATAAATATCTCCAGAAACTTTACTATGAGGTAAATAAAGCAATCCTGACTTTAGAAAATCCATTTCAATTTTTTCAGGTAGCATAAATTGCTGAATTTCAACGGCCATCTGAAGTTCTTCTTTCATCTGGTCATTTTTTTTTCTTAATTCTTTTGCTCTACTTTCAACTTCATCTTCCAAAGATTTGCTATCTTCTTGAAGTTGAATAATAAATTCTTGTTCAATCTTATGATTTTTTTGAATATTTTTTAATGATTCTTCATCTGAAGATGCTTTTTGCTTTTTTAAACTATTGATATGATTTGCAAGAAACAAAGACATTAAAATAGCTTGAAACAGTGCTCCAATTAAAGATCCCCAACCCCCTAAAATTTTTTTCTCTATCACTCCAATAAGCATTAAAGCACGAGCAATTGCTCCAAGAAGTAATGGTGAAAATGCCAAAAAATAAAGCAGTGGAAACCAATAATTTTGAAAACAACAAAGTAAAATCTCAAGGAATACAATTACCAGTGTAATTCCAACCCACACTTCAGCAATACGAATAGCAACACTTAAATTTAAGAAAGGAAAGACAAAAAGTCCTAAGATTGAAATATATTGAAAAATTTTGGTAGGACGTCGAAAACTAGGAAAGACTTTAAAAATAGAGAATAATTTATCAGTTAATAAAAATGATAAAAATGAAACTAAAAATAAAGAACTAGTAAAAATATATTTTTCAGGAAGTGATAAATTTTGTCCTGAAAATTTTGATAACTGTCCTTCACCACTTAGAAAAACAGTAATTAAAGAAAGTAACCATAAAGCATAATAGATACTACGTTCGTCTCGTATCCACCCATAAATCAGTAAATTGTAGAGTGCTATTAATATTAATATTCCATAAAATAAACCATACCAAACTTGTCGTTGGCTTACTTCCTCAATATAAGCTCCAAAGGTCCATACATGAATAAAAAGAGAATATGATAACCCTCCTTGAAGTCTAAGAACAAAATCTTTTGTTGATGACTCTGCTAATGAAATAGGAAAAACAAACCCATTTACAGTAAATTGTTGATCATTCTGCTCTTTCTTATAAGAAACATTTGATTTTTTAATCTCACCTTTTTCTTGATAAAAAAGAGAAATTTTTTACAAGGCATAATTGGCAAGTTCAAGAATTAGTTTTCTTTCTCGTGGTTCTAAATTAGTTATTTGAAACCGAAGCCAATATGTGGATTTTTTTAAATTTAAAGGTGATGTTTTTTTAATATAAGGAGAAAATTTATTTTGATATTTTTTAGAAAAAATATCTTGAATAGTTAGATTACTTCCTATGTCCTGAAGAATTGTAATGTGATTTTTTAAAGAAAATGTTTTTTCTGTTTCTGTTAAAATTAAACTTTGAGACGCAATTGCAGAGTATGTGGCAAAAGCAATATTAATGATAAATACTAAAAACAGTAATGGTACTAATTTACGAGTAGCAATCAAAATTTTGACTCTTCTAAAAAAATTCTATTGCGAGGATGTTGAGGTATATTCAAATGCAATTAGAGTAAAATCATCACTTGGTTTTTTTCGTGATGAAAAATCTAGTAATTGCTCAAGTAAAGAATCTATCGATTCTTGAAGAGTTAATGCTTTATGGTTCTCTAAAAAAGTAACTAAACGATGTAAACCATACTCTTCTTTAAAGTGGTTTCGGTGTTCAGTGATTCCATCTGTATAAGCAAAAATTCGATCTCCAGCATTTAGTTGATATGTATCCTCTTCATAAGAAATAATTTCTTCTTTAAACATTCCTAAAGCACCACCATTTTTTTGATTCAAAATTTGAATTCGACCATTTGCAGGAAGAACAATTAATGGAGGATGTCCTGCATTGCAAGTTTTAAGAAGCCCTTCTGGAAAAATTTGCATAGAGATGCCTGTCATAAATTTATCACTCGGCAAACAGACATTTAAAAGATGATTAATTTTTTGGGCTACGTGCAATGGAGATAAGTTTTTCCTTAAAGATACAATTGCCATTTGAGCCATCATGGTAATGAAAGCAGCAGATATTCCATGCCCTGTTGCATCTCCTAGAAAAAAATTAAGAACACCTTCTCTACTTTTTGAAAATCGATATGTATCCCCTGAAACTCGATCATAAGGAATGTATAACATTGCTGTAGAGGCAAAAGGCACTTCTACTTGATTTTTTAAGATTGACTGTTGCACTTCAGCCGCAATTTTTAATTCCCCTTTCATCTGAAGATTTTTTAATTTTAATTTTTTTGTTCGATCCTCAATTTGAAATTCTAAAGACTGACTTTGAGTTTCTAGTTGTTTAATTAAAGCTTGTTTTAAATTATAAGTTTTATCAATATTTTCAATCACTTTCTGTGCTGCTTTATTTTTTTGTCTTTGTAAAAAATTAATTCTTTCTGCAAGAAAAAAAGACATTAAAAGTGCTTGAAAAAAAGTCCCTAAAAAATGTCCCCATCGAAGAAGAGGATGAAATTCAATAACTCCTCGATATATTAATTGATGCCCTAGAACTCCTATTACTAACGGCAAAAAACACCCTAAATAAAATAGAGGAAACCGATATCCTCGAAAACAACATACTATAATTAAAATTAATATTATTATAGCAATCAACGACAACCATGCACCACTTAATCGCATAAACCATATATTTGATCCAAATGGAGTAATCACCAATCCAAGTAATGATATTTTTTCTAAAAATTTAAGTGCAAACACTAATTCAGGAAAAATTTTATGGATAAACAGAAGTTTACGAAATAGAAGAATAGATAAAAAACTAATCAAAAAATGTGTGTATGGAAAAAGAATAGTTTCTATTCCAACTACATTAACTCCTAATAATGGTGATAATTGATGCTCTACTATAAATAAAACAAATGTAACAACAAGCAGCCACATTGCATACAATACATTTGCTACTTCACGAGTCCAAATATAGATCAAAAAATTATAAAGTGTGATTAAAAACAACGCTCCATAAACCAAACCAAACCAACCTTGAGCATAATTTACAGACTCAATATATTGAATTGGTTTCCACAAACGAGTAACTAGAAAGGATGTGAATGTTCCTTTTATACGGATTAAGAATGTAACTTTGCTTTTTGCTGGAAATTTTACAGGATATACATATTCATGGCTACGAAACAAAAAATTCTCATAATCTTTTAATTGAGAATTTGAATATGGTTTGAATTTTCCATTATTAATTTTCACATAGACATCAACACCATCAATAAAATAACTTGATAGTTCAAATAACCACTCTGATTTCAAGTCACTTTGATTGTCAATTGTATATTTTAGCCAAAAAATAGACTCTGTTAAACGAAAATTAAACGGTTTTGAATGATTTTGGTAAGTATTTTGAAACTGAGAAAGTAATCCTAAGGAAGTAATATCATTAGATGTCCATTTTCCTTGTTTATCTTCCAACATATCAATAACAGAAAGAACAGAATGTACATTTTTATTGCCAGAAAGAACATAAGTTCCAGCATATACAAACTGATAACTGTAAAAAAAAATGATGATAATAAATCCTAATTTTTTCAAAAAATCTGCGCTCCTAAAGCAATCTGAACAAATAATATCAATAATTCTCAGTTGAATTACCACGTCATTTGAAGTTTAGAAAGAGTAATTTTCATTTCACTTAAAAAGGCCTCATGAAACTATTTAATAAATTTGCATTTAGACTAAAAATTAATCATGAAATTATTTAATAAAGTTCCATTCAATCAGAAAATTATCCTTATTGCAGTCTTACCTTCTCTTGGCTTATTTTATTTTTTGACTACTAGTTTATTGAACTATTGGACTCTTTATCAAGAATTTAACCAATTAAAACACATATCAATTTTTGCCACAAAAACAAGTTCTCTAATTCACGAGCTTCAAAAAGAACGTGGCATTTCAGCAGGCTTTCTAGGAAGTCGAGGGAAAAAATTTCGGACTATTATTTTAAGACAAAGAAACCTTTCCAATCAGGCAAATCGAAATTTTCAGCAATTTTTAAAAAAATTTAATTCCTCAAAATTAACACGAGAAGGCCAACAAAAACTAAAAGAAGCCCAAAAACGCCTACAAC
>JBNMNM010000178.1:0-6374 GCA_051275585.1 bacterium
GGCTCAAATACTTTGTGAAGAATTTCAACAGGAATCCCTTTACCATCATCAGAATAAATAATTTGAAGTTGCTCATCAAGTTCAGTAACATCAAATATTAATGTGCCTGATTCTTCAGCTTCATAAGCATGACGGATTGAATTAAAAATTAGATTTGTTACAATCTGAGAAAATTTACCAGGATAGCTATCAAACATTAAATCATTGGAACAGTTGATTGTTACCTTGTGATTTACCTTTCGTAATTGTGGTTTTAAACTACGTAAAATATCCTCTAAGTACTGTTTTATGTTAAAGTTTAATCGATTTTCCGTTGATTGATGAACCGCAACTTTTTTAAAGCTTTGAATTAAATCTCCAGCTCGGTTTAAATTTGAAACTAGAATATCACTTGATTCATCGACAGTATTAATAAATTCAATAAACCTTTTTTTACTTAATGACTTTCCTGCATTAAAATCATTAGTGAATTCATTCACCATTTTTTTCTGATGAGTTGCAGCAGTCACGCTTACTCCAAGTGGTGTATTAATTTCATGAGCAACACCTGCAACTAACCCTCCCAGTGATGCCATTTTTTCACTTTCTACCAATTGCTTTTGAGTTCTTTGTAAATCTTCTAATGCTTTTGATAGTTCTAAAGTTCTATCTTTTACCAAGCTTTCTAAATTTCCAAATAGCTGTGCATTTTGAATAGAAATTCCTGTTTGTGCTGCAATCAATTGTAATAAATTAAGATGGCTAGAACTAAAAACACCTGTATTTAAATTATTTTCTAGATATAAAACACCTAATAAATGTCCTTGATGCAAAATCGGAATGCATAAAATTGATTGCGAATTATGATTAAGAATATAGGTATCGTTAAATCGACTATCTGCTGAAGCATTTTCAAGTACTACGTTTTCTTTTGTCCTAGCAACAAATACAATAATTGAAATAGGCAACATCTTCTCAGCTTTTTCTCTATGGTTTTCTAAAGAAAAAGATTCATGTAGTTGTATTTTTTGGTGTGCAAATCCTTCAGCTTCAATAAAGAGTTGTCCTTGTTTTTCTAAAAGCAACACTGCTCTTTGAGCACCTGCATTTTCCATTACAATTTGCATCATCTTTTCCAGTAATGTTTGCAACACAATTTCACCTGAAATTGCTTGTGATGCTTTCATTACCGTTGTTAGATCTAATGAGGCTGTATTCTCCTCATTTGACTGCGAATGATGAGTCCCTGCTGTTGCACGGTGAAAGTAAGTTTCAGGTTGTGGACTAGTTAGCAAATGTGGGTAATTTTTTTCTAAATGAGCTACTTTTGTTTTAGCTCCCCATCGCAAATAACGATAATGAGCCTCCTGCATATATGTTTTTGCTATTTTTTCTTTTTTTCGATCAAGATAAAATTTTGCAGCTAATTCGTTTCCAAGAGCTTCATCATTTAAATATCCATATTTTTTTGATAATTCTATAGATTTATCATAGTAATACATTGCAGCTTCATCTTTTTTAAGAAATCCAGCTTGCTCTGCCTCAACTAACATAAATTTATTCAAAAAATTCATTGGTGCATGATCAGCCCATTTTTTTAATCTTTCTTGATTATTAGCAATTCGCTTTAATACTGTTTTGTATTCAAATTTTTGTAATTCTGGAAGCAATCCTAGATAAGATAATGAATCATAAAAAGAATAGAGTGGTACATGAATCATGGCTGTTACTCCATCTAAGTACTTCTTTGCCATTCGAGAATTTTCTACTGCCTGAGAGTAATCATAAAATAAATAATGTAAATATCGTTTGCTCGCATAAAAATTATGGAGTGCTGTTCGATCATTTGCTTGAGTATGCTTCTCAAGCATTATGCCTTCATCATAATCAGGACTGGTTAGTATCCAAGGTTGTAATGTTGGATTAATTAAGTTCTTAACCGTTTGTAACCAAATTTGGTGAAAATTGAGGTATGTATTCTGTTTAATATTCTGAAGATTTTTATTAAAGCTATTCATTTCTTTACTAAGCTCATTTAGCTCAGTTCCAACAATAAAAGCATGCAAGAAATGCATATGTGCATTATAACTAGCATAGTCTGAATCTCCAATATCTAATCCTGCTTGATATCCCTCAAGTAAGGGATCAAGCGTTTCTCGAAGATGCATTTTCCAATGTCGGACACAACCGTTAACAATTAATAATACCTTAGAAGCATATTTTCGCCCATGAAATTTTTCTAACCCACGAATTGATAATTGACCAAAATGAAAACCATTATCAATATCATCTAAAATACCACAAGAAAGTAATCCAAAACTAGCATATCCAGTTGTTGATTCTGGAGCATTTCCATACTTTAATGATAACTGTACTAATTTAAAAATAATCAGAGGATAAAGACGAGGACATCCCATATAAGCTGCTGAGGAAATTTTTGATAAAATTCTCATTGTAGCTAACTTATCTGGATTTTTCATAATTGGAAGCTTTGTTAGATCAACAAACTTCTTTTTAGTCAGAGTAAGCCTTGTTTCCATAATCCCAATGAAAACATTCCATTTCCCTGGATTTTCAGGCAAACGAGTTCCTAACATTTTAAGTATAGGTAAGGCTGTTTTTATCGCATCATTTAGTTTGTGCTGAGTCAAACAGGCTTGAATCCGAACTTCATAAATTTTTACTTTATCTAATAATGTTTTCCCTTTTTTTAAGGCATCCTTACAAAATACCTCCATCCTTTCAAAATCTTGATTCAAACAAGAAATTTCAGCATTTTCAAAGGTAAGTTCTAACATTAAATCATAATGTTTTTTCCAACCTCTTTTCTTAATTAACTCAACTCCTTCACTAAAATAATTTAATGCAGTTTCATAAGCAGTACTAGACTTTGCTCGTTTTCCAGCTTGTAAATTTAACTTTGCTAAGTCTTCAAACTCTTGGTTAGTTTTTAAGAGAGATTTCCCTTCATTTAGATGGTTTGTAATTTCAAATATTTTTTCTTCTCTTTCTTGCAAATTTAATTCATTTAAAAGTAAATTCCCTATTTTTAAATGAGTTTTAACTCTTTGTGCATCATTCATTTCAGAGTAAGCACTCTTTCTCACCTCATCATGTAAAAACTTGCACACTAACTTTTTATACTCAATATGCTTAATTTTTCGTTCATCCTGTAAAACCTTATAACCATCACCAATAAATGCAATTAATCCTTCACGAATAATATGCCTTAAAATAGTAATGACTTCATGAGGAGATTTCTCACAAATTGAAGACAATAGATTTAATTCAAACTCTCCACCAATACAGGCGGCTAAAGAAATAATCTCTTGTTCAATTGGAGATAATGTTTTGATTTTTTTGGACATTAACGAAGCAACATTTTTTGTTACATCTTGTGCTTCAATTTTCTGAATATCCCACGACCAGTATCCTTTTTTATCATCAAAAATGAGAGCATGCTCACGATACAAAGAATACAAAAATTGACTTAGAAAATGAGGGTTTCCATGAGTTCTTTCATAACATAACTCCGCAAGAGGAGAAGATCGCTTTAAGTCACACTGTAATGCTTCTGCAATTAACTTATTAACTTCAGCTAAAGTTAATGGCTGCAACAGAATTGAATTAATTTTTGCTCCTGACCGTCTAATTTGATCAACAGCTAATAAAAGAGGATGATTTGCATCCGTTGCTGCATCTTGATATGCCCCAATTAATAAAACATATTTAGATTGAGGATCTGTCATGAAGAGTTGAATCAAGTGTAATGCAGATGATTCAGCCCATTGCAAATTATCTAGAAAAATAACAAGAGGGTGTTCTTTTGTTGCTAGTGTTCGAACAAATTTTTGGAAAACAACATTAAATCTATTTTTTTGCTCAACAGGTGAAAGATCTGGAATTGGTGGTTGTGCTCCAATAATCAACTCAACATCTGGAATTACATCAACAATAACTTGTCCATTCTGACCTAATACATTGAGAAGCTTTTCCTTCCAAACGGCAATTTGTTTAGCTGATCCATTATTTAAAATTTGACGAATCAATTCTTGAAATACTTGAGTTAAGGAATCATAAGGAATATTTTTTCTAAACTGATCAAACTTCCCAACAAGAAAATAACCATGTTGTTGAATTACAGGTTTTCTAAGTTTAGAAACAAGAGCACTTTTTCCTAAACCTGCACTTCCTGCAATTAATAAAAGTTCTGTAGATCCATCAGCAGCTCGCTGATATGCACTTTTTAAGCTTTCAAATTCAGTCTTTCTTCCATAAATTTTACGTGGAAATTGAAAGCGATTTGAAATATCTTTATATCCTAAATGAATATCCTCAATTTTTCCTGACTGACTAAACTGTTCTTGGCAACGTTCTAAGTCTGTTCTGAGTCCTAAAGAACTTTGATAACGTTCTTCAGCCATTTTCGACATCAATTTTAGAACAATTGAAGATACAGCTTTAGGAATTTTAGAATTAATTTTATGTGGTGGTACTGGAACTTTTGCAATATGTTCATGAATCAGCTCCATTGAATCAATTGATTTAAATGGAACTTCTCCTGTTAACAAATAATAAAAAGTTACACCTAGAGAATATAAATCTGACCGATAATCAACTTTTCGATTTGTTCGTCCTGTTTGTTCAGGAGCAATGTAGGCAAGAGTTCCCTCTAAATTTTTTGAATCACATGCAAATTCACTAGAAAGACCAAAATCAATAATTTTAATCTCATCAGTTTTTGTATTCCAAATAATATTCGAAGGATTAATATCTTTATGAATAATTTGTTGCTGATGAATCCGACCTAAAATATCAGTGATTCGAATTGCAATACGAAAAAAGTCCTCTAATTCTAATTTTTTTAAAGCAACAATTTTTTCAAGAGATTCACCTGCAAAATCTTCTAATACAATCACCAAAGAATTTTGATAGTTCAATAACTCTTGAACTTGAATAACTCCTTCTGCATTAATTTTACGAGTAATTTCATATTCTCGTTTAAAGCGAGCAACTTCTTCTGGTGTAGGATATTCTTTTCGTAATGTTTTTAAAACAACTAGCTTGTTGTCTGCTTTTCTTTTGGCACGATATACAAATGAATGTCTCCCATCATAGACTTGCTTTAAAATCGAAAAACCAGGAATTAAAATCATACTACCACGCTCCACAATTAGGCATAGATATCCATGGTTCTTTCGGTTCTAGGGCTTCTCCTTCTTGAAGGATTTCAATCGAAATCTGATCAGGTGAGCAAACAAATGCCATTCTACCATCACGAGGAGGTCTTAAAATTTGAACGCCATTTTTGTGAAGATCTTCACAAAAATGGTAAATATCCTTAACTGAAAATGCAAGGTGGCCAAAATTCCGACCTGCTGGATATTTCTCTGTTTGATCCCAGTTATAAGTGAGTTCTACAATTGGTTGATTATCCTCAAGTCCTAAAAAGATAAGAGTAAATCTACCTGTTTCAGAATCTTTTCGACGCAATTCTTTAAAACCAAGTAAATTCATATAAAAATTCAATGATTTTTCTAGGTCTTGCACTCTGACCATAGCATGTAAAAATTTCATTAAATTACTCCAGTAAATTCTATCTTTATTAGTCTTGATAATCTTGACAGCTTAGAAAAGGCGGGAACATATTTACTAACAAAAATTGTCTAAAACTTCATTACTCTATATTTGAATTTATTTCCCTAAAATTTAGCATTAAACTTCTAAATTAATAGGAACTTGCTATCATCAATTTTTTTAGATCTTATCAATCCAAGATGATTCAAATTATTAAGGAGTGTAAAGTTATGGAAAGCTACCTTTTTTTCACTCATCTGATCAAACAAATTTTTTCAGGGATCATTATTTTACTTGTTATTTTTAAAGTAATCATCCCTTATTTTAAGTACTTAAGTCAATCATATCATTCTTCTACAACTTTTTTAAAAGAAAAAAATAATCTCTTAACAAAGCAAAGAAAAAATTCTATTCCTCAAACAGAAAAAAAATTATCACGAAGAGAATGGATCATTCAAGAAACAAAAAAAAATCCACAAAGAACTAGTCAGTTAATAAAGGATTGGCTGAATAAAAAGCAATCATTTTAGGTTTTTGCGTATGTTAAATCTCATAAAAAGTCTAACTAAGTCATCAAAAGAAACTCCTCTTACCAACATTCACATCACTCAAGAAAGAGCACGTCAGTGGAGTGCAGATTTTGCTTTAGATAAAGTAGAGTCTATAAGAGGGATTGTTGAAGAAATTCCAGATGAGCTATATCGCTTTGAAGTTTATTTTAAAAATGCTGATGGTGGAAGGAGGCTTTTTTTTGATTTGAAAGAAGATTGCAGTCGTTTCTATCAAATGTTGTTAGAAGAACTGAAAAAGAAAAACAT
>JBNMNM010000179.1:0-6338 GCA_051275585.1 bacterium
TGAAAAAGAAAAACATTCAATTTAATATGATTAAATCATAATTTTTCTTTTTTTAAATCGGAAATTACAGAAAAAACCCAATGACGAAAACCTAGAAAGAAAGCAGTACTACAGCGTCCTTTTAATGGAAGCATTGAATCCATTTTAACCAGTTCATTAAATTGGGTCACTAGTTTATCAATTTGTTTCACAATAATTTTTTCTGAATTTTCAGAGAGTTTTCCTGAAATAAAAAGCAACCGATCATGAGGTAGCTCAAACTGACTATCTAAAAAGTCATCCTGAACACTTTTTCGGTATAAATTCCAAATAGGGCCATCTTTTCTCCAAAAAACGTTTTTTGAAATTAAAAATCGAATTTTATGATTCGGATGCACTTCAATTAACTCTAACTGCTCTAACTTAAAAAGTACTTGTTCAACTTCTGGAGCAGAAATAGAAAATTCTATTGTAATGAGTTGTGGAGACCAACCATTCACTAATAAGTAAAAGCAACTTAGTAATTTAGGATCATTTGCAAGGATACTTTCTTGTTCAGCACTTAAAGTATTAATACCTCCTTCCTCACTAATTTTAAGCATTTTCACAAGGTCATAGAAATCTAAGTCTATGACCTTGCAAATATCATCTAATCGTTGCAAAGAAATTGTTCTTTTTGAGAATAACCGCTTAATACTTGCTTCACTAAGATTAAGCTCCTTTGCAAGGTCTTTATAGGTAACCTCATGAGCTTTTAAGTATCTTTTTAAAACGTCCAACAATTTATCTGTTTGACTCATACTTCAAATAACACAATTAAGTTGCATTCCGAAAAGGGGTAACTTCAAGATTTAATTTTTCCGCCATACTATTCACATCATCAGTGCTTTGGGAAACAACTTCAGTAATTGCTGATAATTCTTCTGCGGAGGATGCAATCGTTTCACTTGCTCCAGATAAAGTTTCAATTGTTGAGCTAATTTCTTTAATCATCTGATCTTGAATTGTAATTTCACTAGTTAATGAATTTACTTGATTTGAAATTTCACTAACTTGTTCAATAATATTATTCAGTAAATTTCCAGTTTCTTGAATAACAGCATTTCCTTCCTCAACATTTTGAGATCCTCCCTCAACTAACTTTCTAATTTCAACAACAGAACTACTACTTCGTTCTGCTAAACTTCGAACTTCATCCGCAACAACAGAAAAACCTTTTCCATATTCACCAGCTTTTGCAGCTTCAATCGCAGCATTTAAGGAAAGCAGATTAGTTTGATTCGCAATTTCAGTGATTACATTAACAATCCCATAAATCTTATTACTACTTTCTTCAATACGAATCATAGACTGGTTTGTTTTTTCAACTGAACTTGCTCCTTGCGATGCATTCTTCTCTGTTTCAGAAGTAACTTTTTGAATCATCTGAATTTTAGTTACAGTTTGCTGAAATGATTCATTCATGGTTTTTAAATTTTGTGTACTATTTTGAAGCTCCTCTGATTCTTGTTCCGTTGCTCGTGCAATCTCTCTTGAGGTTATTTGCATTTCTTTTGTTGTTTGTTTTAAATTTTCTGCATTACTAGCTAATACTTCAGCACCATTCGCAACTTCTAAAACAATTTGTTCTAAATTCTCTGCTGATTCATCGGCTTCTGCTTTTGATTTTTCAAATGCAGCAAATGCATTCATTTTACTTGATTGAAATAATTGAGCCATCAGTAAAAATAAAAGTGGAATTGCATAAAAAGTGGTAATTAGCCGTTTTTCTCTTGCTTCAGGTGGAACTACATTTTCAGGAAAAGATAAACTACTACTAAACTCAATCATAGTAAAAATAAGTAATATTAAAAGAATCACAGCCCCCCAAAACCAACCACTTTTTTTCCCTGCAATTAAAATTGCTACTGTGGGAACAAAACCAAACCAGAGAACTCCTGGAGAATGTAACCCACCACCATAATAACTAGTAAAAATTAAAAAACCTAAAAAAGTTCCTGCCATTAAGTTTCCACAAAAAAAAATAGATTCTGTCTTTTTTAAAATCAATGGTAAGAATATAATAAAAACAGTACAAAATATCGTACCAACAACACCTCCCATAAAGCCCATTTTTATAAACTGAAAAGTATAAATAAAGCCCATAAAAAGCCATGCAACTGACATTTGAGTTATCAGTTTTGCAGTATTATATTGATTAATATCATCACCGAATTTTTCAGGAATAAATCCTTCTAAAAAAGATTGTTTTTTTGCATTCATAATATTCTCAACAATAAAAATCCTTCATATCAACATAAACAAAGTAAAAACATTCATGACATATCAAAATTCAACTATTTTAGAAATATAATATTTATTTTTCGAACATTTTAATATCGAATAAATATAAACATAATTAAAATATAAATTAATCATTCTGATTGTAATTTCAGTATTTTAAAAATACTATTTATTTACTCATTATTTATAGTTAATTCTATCAGAACTTATTCTTACAGTGGATTGAAAAGGTCTTCAAAAAATTACTCTATAAATTAGAGGAGCTTATTTACAGGCTTTTTTCAAATTCTTTGTCATGAATAGAAAAACTTGATAAATGATAATGGCAATTATAAATAAGTCAAAAAACGTACGCTTACCTCATTTATCATGGAATTTTAAGGATTTAAATTAGTTACAACATAGAAAAGCAACTTGAGGAAAAGCTTGTAATAGTGTTACTTAAAACTATATTTTTTTAACCTTATAAATTTTCAAAAGAGTAGTTATGAGCACAACATCTTCTAAGAAGTCTGCATCTAAAATAACGACTCCACCACCAGTTCCAGTGAAAAAACCAAGTACGTTTTGGATTATATTTTTTCTTTCTATGACTATTCTTTTTAGTTATTGGAATGTCAAAAACTTTATGAAAAATCAATTCTTTGTTGCTATTTATAAAAACCAAACAACAAACGCCAAAAAATATATAGGTTGGTTAGAGGAAAAAGATCGTTCAAAAGCACTAAGTGTTGTAGTAAAAGCAGGAAACTTAGAGTTAGTAAAATTATTAACTCATAATAGTATGATTTTCTCTGATACTGTTTTCTTAGCTGTAGAAAGTGGTAATTTACAAATCACTGAAGTTGTACTTAAAAAGTATGTTCGTACTATTCGAAGAGCTGATAAACAGTGGTTGTTCTACGCCATTGATTCAGATAAAACGAAGATGGCACAACTATTATTAAAGTATAAAGCTGACCCAAATAGTTCAATCTCAATTAAAGCCAAAAATAATACTGGAATTGCCTTTTATGGTAAAACAGTCTTTGTATCAAAAAAAGTACTCACTCTTGCAGCAGAAAAAGGAAATGATATTATTGTTGCTGAATTATTACGTTTAGCTCCTCGCCTCAATCCTCTATTTAAACGTAAGGCATTAGCAGTAGCAACAGATAAAAGAACTCGTTGGATATTAAAGAATTCAATTTCTCGATGGAAAGAAATTGAGTTTGCATTAGTAATGGGAAATACTCCTAAATTTAAAGAGCTCAAAAAGAAAAACCCTTACTCTTATAAAAAACAACATTTATTACGTTTTGCAATACGTGAAGGTAGTGTCGCAGGATTTCAATTACTAATTGCGGATGGTGCAACAGTAACATCTGGTGATTGGCGATTACTTACAGGAGCAGTGCTATCAAATAGTACAGAGTTAGTGAAACAGGTTCTTGCTCAAGGAGTGAATATTAACTACAGTGTTCGACGTTATGAACTACCAAGACAACTTTCAGCTAGAATGCAATCAAACAGAGGAGGGACTTCAGGTAGTGCTTCTTTTCACATTGGTCGAGTTCTTCAAGAGCAAGCTCGTGTTCAACAAAATATTGAAATGTTACGCCTATTTGATTCTCGTTTAGAAAAGTGGTCTGCTATTCAGTTTGCAGTTAGCCAAGGAGATACAATCTTGGCAAAAAAACATTTGAATATAAGCAATATCAATAGTAAAGACACTCAAGGACGTAGTTTAGTTATGTTAGCAACAGTTTACAAACAAAATGCAAGTTTGAAATGGTTAGCACAACAAAAAGCAAACTTTAATACGATTGATGCAAAAGGTTGGACTCCATTAATGAAGGCTTCATATCAAGGTGATATTGAAAGTCTTAAAACAATTTTAGCTCAAAAACCTCAGCTTAATACAGGAAAAGAAAATTGTTATGAGGCATTAAAGTTAGCAAAAGAACAATATAATCTTTACCAACGTCTTATAAAGCGACTAGGTCGTAATCCTTCCCACTACCGAGGTGTTCAATATAACAAACAAGTTAACTATCAAGTGATTACTCAAACATTACAAAAAGCAAAGCATCAAACACAAACTACTTGTGGAACAAGAGGTTCTTGGTAAACTGTTATAGTGGTGAAGTTGGCTGAGGGATTTTCAATGAAATTGTTGTTCCCTCACCTAACACACTTTCAATTTCAATTGTTCCTTGATGGTGATCAATCATTTCTTTACACAGAACTAAACCTAAACCTGTTCCTTTTTCATTATCAATCCCTTCTGTAGTATGATGCTGATCAATTCGCAGTAGTTTTTTAATATCTTCATCCCGAATTCCCGCACCACTATCTTGCACTGTTATATTTAAATAATTAGGAGTTCGTTTTGCAGAAATTGAAATAGACCCTTTTTCTGGTGTAAATTTTAAAGCATTTGAAGTTAAATTTCGTAACACTGTATGAATCATTTGTTGATCTAGAAAAACAGAACATTCTTCCACATCAATATTCATATTGATCTTTTTCTGAAAAATTTTAGCTTGAAATAACTCAAGATTGGATTGAACTAATTCAAAAAGAGAACATTCGTCTGGTTGAAATTTTACCACTCCCATTTGCATTCTTGCCCAAGCTAATAAATTTTCTAGTAGTTTGAGTAATGATTCACCAGACTCATGCATCAAAAGACTCATCTCTTGAAGTTCATTAGGATCAAGTGATATTCCTAAATCAACTAAAAGACGAGAAACCCCCACAACTCCATTCAAAGACGATTTTAAATCATGAGCAATAATTGAAAAAAATTTATCTTTTTGTCGGTTTGCAATTTCTAATTCATCTTTTCGTTTTTGCAAATTTTCTGTGAATTCTTTTTCTCTTTGATATGCAAGATGAATGATTGATTTGGCAGAAAGAAATCCATGATATTCACGATCTTTTACAATCACAATGCCTTCAGTTCCATGACCATTGTGAAAAATTTCTAAGATTTTTGCGATTGGAGTATTAAATGTCGCAATTGGAGTTGGAGATATGAATTTATTTGGACTATCTCGCAAAATCACCCGCTTCAAAACTTCTTTTCCATATTGAGTATAAACGTACTGTTTTAGAGTACTTTCTCTTAAAATCCCAACAGGATTTTGATACTCATCTACAATAGGAAAAAATGTACGTTGCTGATATTTACGAAAGCAATCAAACACATAAGGAATGTCTGCATCAATCGAAATGGGATGAAAAAACTCAACATGAGGATGCCATAATTGAGTTTTTTCTTGAGGCTGTTCAATAGAGGAAGAATATAGGTCTATGACCAATTCTGGAATCTCTGGTAGAGATTCATTTGTACAATACATATCCATTATAAAAGCAAAGATAAGATTACTCAGAAACTTATGGATTAAGCTTTTACTTTAATCATGGAATGTTAAAAAAAGATTAGCAAATGATTACCATTCTTTATTCCTAGTTAATACATTGGTATTGATGAATCAATTTCACTTGCCCACGCAAGAATTCCTCCTCGAAGATTCTTTACATTCTGAAACCCTTGTTTTGATAAGAATTCACAGGCCTGTCCTGAACGAATATCTGTTTTACAATACACAACAATTTCTTGCTCTATATTCAGCTCATCGTATCGTTGATTTAACTGCCCTAGAGGAACATGAATACTGCTTTCTAGATTTGCTATTTTCCGTTCAAAATCTTCTCGTACATCAAGTAAGATAAATGAATCTTTAGATTCTATTTTTTCTTGAAGTTCATTAACCGTAATTTCACTACAAACCGTAGTATTTTCAATGCTACAAGTTTGCTGATTTTCGTAACTTTTTAGTTCTTTAATTGTCGGATGGATTCCACAAACGGGACACTCTGTATTCCGTTTAACCTTCATTTCATGAAACTTTAAATTCAAAGCATCATATAAAAGAAGACGACCTGCTAAAGTTACACCTGCTTCTGTAATAACTTTAATTGCTTCTGTTGCTTGAATAGAGCCAATAATTGAAGGAAGGACTCCAAGAACACCACCTTCAGAACAAGAAGGAACCATACCTGGTTCTGGTGGATCTGGAAAAATACAC
>JBNMNM010000180.1:0-6321 GCA_051275585.1 bacterium
TAGAAATTGTAAATAAATGGCTTCTACCTAGTCAGAAAGAAAATGAATCTGAACAAGATTCTGTAAAAAATGAAAATAATAATTTTGAAAAAAAGCAAGATTCAACTGAAGTTGAGACGCCAATTGATATTAAAAAAGCAATTAATGAGTTTGAAGGTGATGAAGAATTTTTTGTAGATGTAACAAAAGAATTTTTAAAAGAGGTTGAATTGCAAATTCAGAAGATTCAACAAGCAATTGATGATAATGATGCTGATTTAATTGGAAAAGAAGCTCATGCAATTAAGGGGGGATCAGCAAATTTAACTGCAATGACTTTATCAAAAATTGCACATAATCTAGAAAAAATTGGTAAATCAGGAGATTTAAGTAATGTTGACCTAGTCTTTGATAACTTGCAATTACAGGTAAAAGAATTAAATAACTATTTAAGTGTATCTTTTGAGGAATGGTAGAATTTTTTACCTTTTCAGTTTTTTTTATGTTATCTGAAATTCATAAAATAAAGTTTATTTTAAAGTTCTTTAACTTTGATTTGTGACGTAAATTTATTATTAATCCGTCAAAGGATATGAAAACATTAGTTGTTGACGATGAACTTGTAAGCCGCAAAAAAATGGAAAAAATCATGCGTGGTTTTGGTCCATGTATTGCTGTGGATAATGGAAGGGATGCAATCAGTCTAATTCGACAAGCATATCAAGAGGAAAAACCTTTTGATATTATTACGTTAGATGTTTCGATGCCTGATTTAGATGGGACCAATACTTTATTGGATATTCGAGAATTTGAGAAAAAAACATTGAATATTCCTGAAAATGAAGGAGTCAAAGTCTTGATGGTTAGCTCCCATTCTGATCCTGATAATGTGCTAACTAGTATTCAGGCAGGTTGTAATGATTATATAATTAAGCCATTTAATCGAGTGGCAATTGCTCAAAGTCTAAAAAAAATAGGAATTGATATTGAAAAACATTTAGTTAGGAACAGCTGAAAAATAACTTATACAACTTTATTTTTCCAAGCATTTAGTTTCATCATCAGCTAGATGAGATTTGTAGAAGTTATTCTTTTTTTGATCCTTCGTTTTATCGATAATGATAATTAATTTTATGAAACCTATTTACTCAGAAGTAGAGACTTTTTTTTACTGTTGTTTCAAATTCTCAGGAATAGAAAGGTTACAAAACTACAAATAATCTGCATTGATTTCTACTTAAATTGGAAATTAAAAGTGATTTAATCTTATCTAGAGATAAAATTACTTTTATTTCTAAATTCAATTCTTTTGCTATTAGTTGTTGCTAATAGTTCGTCTGTTTTTCTGTATCTAATCACCCTCGTTATCACACTAGTATTGAGTCCTGTTTTTAATTTTTAAAAACTAAAAATATTTTAAAGGATTTAATTTATGTGTGCTGAAAAAATTCCGTTTATTGATATTATTGCGTCTGATAAAAATTGGGTTGAAGGAGAAGCAATTCGGCAACTTGAACAGACTGCAACTCTTCCTAATATGCTTGCGGCTATTGGAATGCCAGATTTGCACCCTGGAAAAGGAAATCCTATTGGAGCTGCATTTGTAAGTAAAAAAACATTTTATCCTTATCTTGTCGGAAATGATGTTGGCTGTGGGATGGGATTGTGGTCTACAAATTTAAAATCTCATAAAGTCAAAAAAGATAAGTGGGTAAAAAAACTTAAGGGTTTAGAACAACCTTGGGATGGAAATCAAAAAGAGTGGCTTGCTCAATATCATTTAGCAGAAAGCAATTGGGATCAATCTTTAGGTACAATTGGTGGTGGGAATCATTTTGCCGAACTGCAAATGGTTGAATCAATCGAGAAACCACAACTTTTTGAAAGTTTAGGTTTAAGTAAAAGTAAGCTTACTCTTCTTGTTCATAGTGGTTCTCGTGGTTTTGGAAGTGATTTACTTCGACAACATATTGAAAAATATGCGGCAAAGGGAATCGATGAAACTATGGATTTTGCTCAGTTCTATTTGAAGCAACATGATTATGGAGTACGTTGGGCAACTGCTAACCGAGCTTTGATTGCACATCGTTTTTTATCTATGATTAGTGGTAAAGGACAAAATGTCCTTGATATTTGTCATAACAGTGTTGTGAGGAAAGAGTTCCATCAAGAAGAGTGTTGGTTGCATCGGAAAGGAGCTGCACCCTCAGATCAAGGAGTTGTGATGATTCCAGGTTCTCGTGGATCAATGAGCTACCTTGTAAAACCAATTGGAGATCAAGAAAAAAATGCTTATTCTGTTGCTCATGGAGCAGGCAGGAAGTGGAATCGACATGATAGTAAAGATCGGCTTAACTCTAAATTCCGAGCAAAAGATTTAATAAAAACCGCTTTGGGAAGTTTGGTGATTTGTGAGGATCGAGACTTGCTTTATGAAGAAGCACCACAGGCATATAAAAACATTGATGTTGTAATTCAAGATTTAGTTGACGCTAAAATTATTGAAGTAGTGGCTATTTTTCGTCCTGTGATTACATATAAAGTTAGAAAACAGGAGAAAAGATAATGAAAAATTGGATTCAAATTACTTCAGGACGAGGGCCTGTTGAATGTTGTTGGGTAGTTGCACAGTTTGTTCAATACCTAGAGAAAATAGGAAAAAAAGAAGGATTTGATGTAACTCTTTTGTCTGCAATTCAAGGAGAAAAAAATACTTTAAAATCTGCTTTATTAGCTATTAGTGGACATGATACAGATAAGTTTTGTAAAAAGTGGGAAGGAGTTATTTTGTGGATTGGTCAAAGTCCTTTTCGATCAAACCACAAAAGAAAAAATTGGTTTATTGGAGTTCAGGCAATGGTACTTCCTCAAAAGTCTTATTTTTTAGAACAAGACTTGAAATTTGAAGCTTTTAGAGCGTCAGGTCCTGGAGGGCAGCACGTAAATAAGTCAGAAACTGCAATTAGAATTACTCATAAACCAACTTCGATTACTGTTGTTGCTCAAGAAGAACGATCACAGTTTTTAAATAAAAAACTTGGAATTGTTCGTTTGATGAATAAAATAGATGAAGTTGAGCAACAAAAACAAAACATATCCCAAAAAGAACAATGGGCACTCCACAACTCATTAGAGCGAGGAAATGCAAAGTATGTTTTTGAAGGGAAAACCTTTAAATTAAATAGCAGGAGTTCATAGAATATGGTGAAGAAACCAGTTTTAAGAACCCTAATCGCAATTGTGATTAGTTTTAGTTGTTTATTGTTTGTTGGAGGCGTTGAAAAATTAGGATGGCTTGAGTTTTTAGAACTCAAAATGCTTGATTTTCGGATTCAATTCCGAGATCAGCAGAAAGGAAATAAAGATGTAGTCATTCTTTTGATAGATGAAGCTTCTCTTCAGTCTATGAAACCATTAGCTGGAAGATGGCCTTGGCCAAGATCTTTATTTGGTGATCTGGTCGAATTTCTAGCACAGGCTGAAGCCAAAACTGTATTGTTTGATGTTCTTTTTACGGAACCACAAAAACCTCGAAATCAACAAGGTGAGTTAGGTGAAAGTGATCAAACATTTGCAGCAGCAACAATGGGAAATGGAAATGTATATCATGCATTTCAATTAATTCATGATAAGAAAGATGAATTAAATAAAAAACTACTTAATCGAAGTCTTCCAAAAGATGTGATTAGTCGGTTTTCATTAAATGTTAAAGGGATAAATAACCTATTTAACGAAAACAACAACAACTACTATATTCCTCTAAAAGAGCTTTATCAAGGAGCTGCTGGAATTGGTGTTGTTGAATTTTCTCCTGATTTAGATGGAGTTTTCCGCCGAACAAAACTGTTACGAGAATATCAAAAAACGATTTATCCTGTTCTTTCTTTAGGTGGTTTAATTCACCAGAAAAAACCAAAAACAATTCAGATTAAACAAAAAAATCTGTGGTTAGGGAAATTAAAAATACCTCTATTAGAAGATGGAAATTTTCTGATTTATCCTAAAACAAAATTTGATACCTATTCTGCTGGAGGTGTTTTTGCTAGCATCCAAAAGATTAGACAAGGTGATTTTGAAAATTTGATTGTTAAACCTGATGTATTCCAAAATAAAATTGTTCTGATTGGTGGAAGTGCTGTAGGTATTGAAGATTTAAAACCTCTTTCATATGGACCTAATTATCCAGGTGTATTTCTTCATGCATCAATAATTAGTAATGTTCTGGATCAAGAGTTTATTCAAAAAGTGATGAGATGGCCTCAAATTTTAACTTTATTTGCAGGGTTATTTATCATCTCATTCTTGATTTTAGGGAACTCTTTTATTTTACTACGTTCAGGCATTCCAATTGTTCTTTTCTTTGGATCAATCATTTTTGCATTTTGGATATTTCAATATTCATTATTATTAGTGGATACTGTTTTTCCAATGCTTACAATGACCTTGGTTTTTGGCGCATCCTTTATCTTTATGTCTTTTACTGAAGGAAGAGAACAGAGAAAAACGAAACAGATTCTTGCTCAGTATGTAAGTCCAAACATTTTATCTGAAGTTTTGAATCAGGGAGCAACTTTAAAGGCAGAAGTGGGGTCAAAAGAAGAATTAACCATTTTGTTTTCTGATATTCGAGGATTTACAACTTTTTCTGAATCAACATCAGCAGAACAAGTTGTAGAGATGTTGAATTACTATCTAAGCGGAATGATTGATATTGTTTTTGAATATAATGGAACATTAGATAAATTTATTGGTGATGCTGTAATGGCATTTTGGGGAGCACCTCTGTATGATGAGAATCATGCAAAAAATGGTGTTTATGCAGGCTTAGATATGATTAAAAAGTTAGATGAAATTAATCAATATTTTACAAGTCAGGGCTATCCATTATTTAAAATTGGAGTTGGTCTAAATACTGGTGACGTAATTTTAGGAAACATTGGATCAGAAAAGAAACTTGATTATACAGTTATAGGGGATAATGTTAATCTAGCTTCTCGACTAGAAGGGTTGACGAAAACCTACGGATGTAATCTTCTAATTACAGAATCAACTTTTGATCAAGTGAAAGATACTGTAGTTTCTAGAGTTGTAGATCAAGTTAGAGTAAAAGGAAAGCATGAGCCGATTCGGATGTATCAACCTGTTTGCAAAGTTGATGATCAAGAAGATGAAGTGGTATTTGCTAGAAAAATAGCTGAGATCAATGATAAAGCATTTAATGCTTATCAAAAACAAGAGTGGGATCAATCAATTCAGTACTATCAAGAAATTTTAAGCCATATAGAGAATGATAGTGTGAGTAAGATTTTTCTTGAAAGATGTCAGCATTACATTACAGAACCACTTGAAGAAACGTGGGATGGTTGTTTTAACCTCAAAACTAAATAGGAGATATGTATGAAGCTTCTCAAACAATGTTTTGTTTTGATCTGTGTCTTGTTATTTCCTGCAATTGTTTTTGCTGATATTGCATTTGTTCGTAGTTTTCAAGTTTTTTCCTTGGAACAACCTAAAATGGGTTCCAAAAAACTTCAAAAGCTTGTGAGAGGAACTCAAGTCACAATATTAGCAAAACAAAAAAGCTGGGTTAAAGTGCGTGTAGGAGCAACGGAAGGGTGGATTTATAAATTTGCCTTATCAAAAAAAGCTCCTCGGAATCGAGTATCTCTTTTAAATAAAAAAGTAGATATTTCATCGCAAGCAAGAAAAAGAGCTTCTACCTTTACTAATGCAGCTGCTGCACGAGGTTTGTTAAATAAAAAAAGAAGTTTAGTCAGTCGTCGAGAACAACCTAACTTTAAAGCTTTAAAAGAACTGGAAAAGCAAAATATTGACCCTAAAACTGCGGTTCAATACCTCCATGAAGACTAATTATCAATATTTATTAAGAGCACTTCTAATATGTAGTGCTCTTTTTTTGCTGTGTGAAACAGCAATTGCAGAATCAGAAAAACTAAATTTTCGTTGGCGAGCAAATGTTGTTGTTAAACAATACAATGATCGTGATACTGATGCAGAAATTCGTTTCGGACGAAATCTAGCCGCAAGAATTTTAAGTAAATATCAGTTATGGCAAAATGAAAAAGCACAAAAGTATGTACAATTAATTGGTACTGCAACTGCATCCCAGTCGATGCGAGTTAATCACTACAAGGTATCTTTTTTAAAGGGTTGAATTTTGGGTAATCCTTAAAAAATTGAATTCTAGCGGATATAGGTTCATTCTTCCAATATGGATCAAAAACAGGAGCCCATAAAGAATTGCAAACAGAATTCAGTAAAGTTACATGAGCTTTGGCTCCTTCCAGTGATTTATATCTTACCTTATCCTCATGAAAAATA
>JBNMNM010000181.1:0-6309 GCA_051275585.1 bacterium
TTTTTCCTCGTGGAGATTCTACAGCAACCCACGAATTTGCAGAAATCCCAATTTCTTTTGCATCATGTGGATGAATTTCAACATAAATATCTTTTGCTGCAAGTTTCTGTAAAACTGCGGAATTTCAAGTCCTTGTTTGAGTATGCCATTGAACTGAACTTCCTCGACCAGAAAGCAAAGTTAAAGGATATTCATCCGATGTCGGTTCAGGTAGTGGTAATGGTTCTTCAAAAATAAATTTTGCTTTTTCGTCTTGATGAAAAAATTTGTTATCTTCAAAAAGACGTCGTTCATTATTTTCTAGATTACTACCTTCTGGAAATGGCCATTGAATTCCACCATTTTTTTCTAACATTTTATAATCTGTAATTCCTGAAATATCACAAGGTGTTCCTTTTGATACCTGTTTTAATAATTGAAACACTTTTTCAGGATTTTCCCATTTTTTAAATAAATCTCCACAACCCCAGTATTCAGCAACCAATTTAAAAATATTAAAATCAGAAAGAGCAACACCTGGTGCTTTTGATACTTTTTGAATGACTCCAATTCTACGCTCAGAATTAATAAAGGTTCCCTCTTTTTCACCCCATCCAGCAGCAGGAAGAATTAAATCAGAATTTTTTGCTGTTACTGTAGAATGATACATATCTTGAACAACAAAGTAGTCAAGTTTTTCAAAAGCTTTTTCTAATTGATTTAGATTAATCCAAGAATGGGAAGGATTTGTTCCAATAATCCATAATCCCTTAATTTCACCAGATTCAATTTTATCAATGATATGCTTGTAAGAAACGCTATTTTCTTTCGGAATATTTTCTTCTGGAATTTCTAAAATATTTGCAATTTTTTCACGATGTTCAGAGTTTAAAAAGCTATGTCCTCCAAGCAAATTAGTAGTATTGCTGAAGAGTCTAGAACCCATTGCATTACATTGTCCTGTAATTGAATTTGCTCCTGTTCCAGGACGTCCAATATTTCCAGTCATTAATGCAAGATTGATAATTGCTTGAGCTGTTCGAACTCCGTGATGACTGTGGTTGACTCCCATTGTCCACCAGAAAGAAACTCTCTTTCCTTCATGAATCATTTGTGCAAAATCAGAAATCTGTTCTTTGCTAATTCCTGTTTGATTGCTGATTTCATCTAATGAATAGTCTTCAATAAACTGAACAAAATCTTCAAAGTCATTCGTATTTTTTTGAATAAATTCAGAATCAATCCAATTATTTTCGATTAAAATTTTTGCAATTCCGTAAAACAAATAAGGATCAGATTTTGGTGCAAGTGGATAATGATGACTTGCAACCATTGCAGTTTCTGTTTTTCTTGGATCAACAACAATAATTTTTGGATCATTTTGGTTCATGCATACTCTTTCCCACATGATTGGGTGAGCAATACAAGGATTTGCACCAATAAAAACTAAAACATCTGATTCTTCAAAATCTTTATAAGTATAAGGTGGAGCATCAAATCCAAAAGATTCTTTATAAGCTACAACTGGTGTTGCCATACATTGACGAGTATTTCCGTCACCATGAAGCATTCCCATACCAAACTTACCTAGAGAACCAAGTAGTGCCATTTCTTCTGTAGGAATTTGTCCTGTACTTAAAAATGCAATAGATTCTTTTCCATGCTCTTCTTGAATAGACTTAAAGTTTTGAGTAAATTCTTTTAAAGCAGTATCCCAATCAACAGGAACAAATTCTCCATTTTTTTTCATTAAAGGAGTTGTAGCACGATCAGGTGCAGACAATGGAGAAAGAGCTTCCCAACCTTTTGGACATGCTTTCCCCATATTTACAGGATAAGTGTTTGTTGGAGATAAATTTACTGGCTTATCATCTTTAATATGAACTGTTAGGGAGCAACCAGTCGCACAAAATCCACAAATAGTTGTTGCTGTTTTTGTTGGAAGTAACCTTTCTGGAAGTTTACCAAATTCTGAGTTTGTTAACTGTAATTCTTTGGTTAATTTTCCATCCCACTGACGAAGAATGGAACCAATTTTTTGAAAAATTTGAGGTCTTTCTTTTTTTGTCTTGCTTTTAAATAGTTGAAAACTACTTTGAGTAATTGAATTTGTAATAGACATAAATTTCCCTCAACTTAATAAAAATTATCGTTAAACTACAGAAGCACCTGGCATTTTAGGAGGAACTGAAGTTGCAAAGAAGAGGTAGCGTTCTAATAACTCTCCAATTAGAATACAAATAAAGCTGACAACGATACTAACTACTAGAGCAAAAGCAGAGTGGCTGAAAGCCAATAAGTTCCCCAATGGAAGCACAATTCCACCTAAAGCTCCACAGAAAAAACGAGTAATTGTTATATGTTTAAGATCTTGACTCATTAAGATAGCTACTTTTTTTAATGTAACTAATTCTTTTTCCTTGATGTTTTTGAGAATTGAATACTCAAGTATTAGTTTAATGACCACAAAGCTCATTAATCCTAAAGATAAAGGAGCAATGAGTGAATTTGTCTGAGTATTAGAAAATCCTTGAGACAAAAGTGAAATTGTAAAAGAACCAATTCCTACTGTTAGAAAAAACTTTGTTATTGTTCGTGGATGTTTCCAAAACTCTCGTGGAGTTGTTTGATAAAGCATTGCAGAGCAGATAACTCCAAGTATTCCAAAAACTACAACTAAAATGATAGTAGAAGACAGAAAAGGCTGAAGTAGTGCTTCTTGTTTTCGAATTAAGTTTGTAACTCCACTTGGCAAATATGGGAGAATGAACTCTCTACTTATCCATGTGGTATACAATAATCCAAATTTAGCAAAGCCACCAAAAGTAATAACTTCTCTACTTAACCAAGAAGTTCTCCAACCTAAAAAGGCACGAAAAGCATAAAGTGGTCTTCCTAAGTGAGTTGTACTTAGCACTAATGCTAATAAACCTAAGCTAAGTGATATAGTTGCTTGAAAAATTGAACTAGGTAAAAACCATTCAGCTAGAAACCCACCAACAGCCAATTGACTTAAAACTAACATAAAAACGAGTGGAAGATGTGCATGTTCTTTCACAATTGATTGAGCATCAACAGCATCCATGTTTTTAGGAAATTTTCTTTTTGTTTTATATTGAGTTGTTGGGTATGTATGAAGTTGATCAGGGGCACTTGCTACATTTACATATTGAGTAGCATCCTGACGAACATCACTTTGTGTTCTAATTGCAATTGTGATTGCATCATTTGGACATCCTTGAACACAAGCAGGAGCTTCTCCTACAGCCAAACGATTACTACACATATCACATTTTCGAACAATTCCTTTAGACTCACTATATTGCGGAACTCCATAAGGACATTGCAGAATACAATACTGGCAACCAATACATTGATCATCTAAATGCTTAACAATCCCAGTAATTGGATCTTTGTCATAAGCTTTTACAGGACAACCAGTCATACATGCAGGATCTAAACAGTGATGACATGCAGTTGTAATTGTTTGGAGTGCAGACATATTTTCTTCTTCTTTGGAATGAATCATTCCAACAGAACGCCATGTTTCTTCTTCCTCAAGACCATTCAAACTGTGACATGCCGTTACGCATGATTTACAGCCTGTACATAAATCTAAATCCACATCAAAAGCATATTGTTCTCCTTCTTTAGGAGTACTTAGTGGAATAACCTTTTCATATTTTTTCTGACTTGCTGGTAGATGCTCATGTTTTTGAGAAAAACTTTCAACAGCAGATAAAGATTGTTGCTCTTGAATATATTTTTCGACAATTGATCCTAATTTTTCCGAGCCAGAAAAAGTATTTTGATGATCAGCCATTATTTGCTCACATTGTCATTATAGAAGTTTTTATTTTTGTTATTGTATCTATCTAATTTATACTTCGTTCTATTTTACTATAGTTGTGATTATTTTTTAATCTTTTAAAACTATTTCTTCATAAACTGTGCCTAAGTTTATTTTTATATAAAACCTTTTAATATTAGTATCTTAAAGTGGACATATATAATTGACATAAAGGACGGAATGAACCATAGTCTCAAAAATGACATATTTACTAAAAAAGTACTAGCAAGCAGTAAAAAAATTGTTATCTTAGGCATGTGTTTATATTCAACAGATCTATAAAAGGAGAGATGTGATGTATGTTGATTTTATTTTGCAAGCAACACGGATGCTAACATCCTCGGGTGATTTAATCAGAAATATCAATGTGCTACTAACTCAACTTTATGAGTATTTTTCTATTCGAAACGCAACTTTGATTTTTCGAGATAGTGTAACAAGTCGGTACTTTATTGAATTATCACCTGAACTAAGTGAAGAAGAACGTGCAAAGTGGAATCAAACTGTAGCAGATAATCGTGTTGTTAAAACAATTCAGTTTCAACATGAACTTCTTCTTTATCGTGAAGAAGCTGAGTACCTTGGATTGCCTTGTCCTGAAGAAATCAAAGATAAGTATATAGCAATGGTTGTACAGCCTATTGTTGGACAAGAGCGAGGGTTAGCATTGGGAGTAATTATTGGCTATTTAATGGATCGTGATGATTTCCAAGAAAAAGTTAAAATGCTCAAAATTACAGCAGGATTAATTGCAATGAGTATGGGAGCTGCTGGTTATAGTAGTCCTAAGATTTATGAAACTCCTCTTTCAGAGCGTTTTCCTACTGTATTAGATGGAATTATTGGAAATAGCCCATCAATTAAGGCTGTTGCTGATATTGTTCGAAAAATTGCAACCAGCAAAGCAACAGTGTTAATTCGAGGAGAAAGTGGTACAGGAAAAGAGCTAATTGCTCGTGCAATTCATAATAATAGTATTGTGCATAATGCTCCTTTTATTGGGATAAATTGTGCGGCTCTTTCTGATAACTTGCTAGAAAGTGAACTATTTGGACATGAAAAAGGATCTTTTACAGGAGCTATTAGTGCTAGAATTGGGCGTTTTGAAGCTGCACATGGTGGAACTCTTTTCCTTGATGAAATTGGAGATACATCATTAAGCTTCCAAGCAAAATTGCTTCGTGTTTTACAAGAAGGAGAGTTTGAACGTTTAGGGAGTAATAAAACAATTCGAGTTGATGTAAGAATTGTTTGTGCAACAAATATTAATATTGAAGAAGCAATTAGAACTGGTAGTTTTCGAGAAGATTTATTTTATCGTTTGAATGTAGTTGTTGTTAGACTTCCTCCTTTGCGTGAAAGAAAAAATGATATTATTCATTTAGTTCGTTATTTTTTATTAAAACTTAATGAGAAATATGGGAAAACTGTTCAAGTTAGACCTCAAGACTTGGAAATGCTTCAACGTTTTTCATGGCAAGGAAATATTCGACAACTCGAAAATGTAATTCATTCTTCATTTTTGATGGAAAATAATGGTGTGTTAGACTTTACTCAATCATTAGATGGTGTTGATCGAGATGTTTCTAAATTTACAATGTTAGCAAATGATCCTGTTTCAACAAAACCGCAACAAGAAGTAGTTGAGTCAGAGGAAATTCAAGCAATTGAAGAAGCATTAAGAGAATCCAAAGGAGTTCAAGTTCGTGCTGCTGAAATTTTAGGGATTTCATTAAGACAATTACGTTATAGAATCAAAAAATATAATTTAGTTGTAAGGAAAATAGGGAATTTCTAATCTTCTAAAAGCAAATTCACCATCTATCATCCTTTTCAGGGTTTAGGTGGTGGTATCTCTTTACTTTGTTTGCGAGTATTTTTTATTGACCTCCTCACCATAACAAAACTCACCTTTAAAATATCAAATCGACATCTTTGCTTGAAGAGTTGTTACGAATTATTTCTTCAAATTATTCTAACTCTAGAAATTCAATTTTTTCTGACCTTATTCCAAACATCTGTCCTTAGTCTTCCTCAAAATTTTTCTATTAAGTCCAATTCTTATCTGTAATGATTGTCACTAATTTTTGAGTTAAAAACGTCTTTAATGTCATTTTTGTTATATTTAATTACATTTAAATTTCTGATATTATTAGTTTTTTACTTTGGTACGGTTGTTGATAATATAATAGGCAAATGGTGAAAATATATTCGAAAAATTGATTCAAAATATGCTCTACAAAAAAGACTTGTTAAAAGAAGTGTGATTAATTTTTTTGGAAAAATTTAATTTAACAGTAAGGAGAAAAATTATGGTGGCAAAAGAAGTAGCAGGTGAATCTTCGACCTTAAAAATTTGGTCATTTAAGGGGAAATATAAGACTCTCCATTTATCTTGGTTTGCTTTTTTTCTAAGCTTTCTAGTTTGGTTTAATATGGCTCCTTTTGCTTCTACAATCCAAAAGGCATTAGGTTTAACA
>JBNMNM010000182.1:0-6285 GCA_051275585.1 bacterium
TTCGATTAAAAGATGCTTTTTTAGAGGCTCAGAAACAGGAAACAAAAGTCATTATTTTATCATGTGGAATGGATTTTTGGTCTAATGGAATTCATCTTAATACAATTGAATATGCAAAAAATCCAGCTGATGAATCTTGGAAAAATATTAATGCTATTGATGATCTTATTCATGCAATCATAACAACAGAAACCCACTTAACCATTGCAGGTATGTTGGGGAATGCTGGTGCAGGTGGTGTAACACTTGCGGCGGCTTTTGATAAAACCTATGCCCGAGCAGGTGTTGTATTAAATCCACACTATAAATCAATGGGATTATATGGTTCAGAATACTGGACTTATTTACTTCCTAAAAAAGTAGGAAAAAAGAAGGCAATTAAATTAACTGATAATTGTTTGCCAATTAGTACTCAAGAAGCTTTATCAATGGGTTTGATTGATGGGCTTATTTATGATAGTGGTTTTGATTTTCATCGAGATATTTCTCGAATTGCTACCGAAATGGCACACTCTCCTGATTTCAAAAAACAGCTTGCTGAGAAAAATAAAAAAAGAAAGCTTGATGAAAAAAATAAGCCTTTAGCAAAATATCGAGCTGAAGAACTCAAAGAAATGAAGAAAAATTTCTATGACCCAAAACATTGTTATCCAAATATTTGCGATAACTATCATATTTTACGATCAAACTTTGTGCATAAGGTTCCTGTAGAAAAGACTCCTTTGAGAATTGCAAAACATCGTCAAAAATAATTTCTGAAGTCCATAAATAAAAAAAGCGATCTCCCTAAAGTGGAAAGATCGCTTTGATATATCAACTACACTCAAACCTTAGTTTTTTATTCCCACTCAATGGTTCCAGGTGGTTTTGATGTGATGTCATAGACAACACGATTCACTTTTGGAACTTCATTGATAATTCGGTTGGAAATTTTTCCTAATAATTCATAAGGAAGTTTTGTCCAATCAGCAGTCATTGCATCAGCAGAGTCGACGCTACGAACAGCAATCGTCCATTCATAAGTTCGAACATCTCCCATAACACCAACTGATTTTACTGGAAGAAGAACTGCAAATGATTGCCAAATATCTCGATATAATCCTGCTTTTTTGATTTCTTCTAAAACAATCGCATCAGCATTTTGAAGTACTTCCACTCTTTGTGGATCAACTGCACCTAGAATCCGAACAGCTAAACCTGGCCCTGGGAATGGTTGACGATGAACAAAATCATCACCCATTTTTAGAGCTTTTCCAAGAAGTCGAACTTCATCTTTAAATAACTCTCGAAGTGGCTCAACAAGAGACATTTTCATTGTTTCAGGAAGTCCACCAACATTATGATGACTCTTGATTGTAACTGAAGGGCCTTTGAATGAAACAGACTCAATTACATCAGGATATAGAGTTCCTTGAGCAAGAAGAGTAAAGTCATCTTCAAGCTTTTCAGTTTCTCGCTCGAAAAGATAAATGAACTCGTTTCCAATAATTTTTCTTTTCTTTTCTGGGTCAGAAACACCAGCTAATTTTCCTAAGAAAATATCACCTGCATCAACATGAATTAATTTCATGTGATAATGCTCTCGGAACATTTGAACAACTTTTTCAGCTTCTCCTTTTCGAAGAAGACCGTTGTCAACAAACATACAAGTTAGATTTTCACCAATTGCTTCATGAAGAAGAAGTGCTGTAACTGAAGAATCAACACCACCACTAAGAGCACAAAGAACTTTTTGATCTCCAATTTCTTCTCGAAGTTCCTTGATTTTTTTCTCAAGGAAAGAGTCCATTGTCCAATTTGCATCTTCACTACAAACTTCAAATAAAAAGTTTCGAAGAAGTTGGTTTCCTTTATCTGTATGATAAACTTCTGGGTGAAACTGGATTCCAAAGAAATTTTTCTCTTTATTCACAATTGCTGCAAATGGAGAATTTTCACTGGTTCCAATAACTTCAAAGTTTTCTGGAATTTCAATTACTCGATCACCATGACTCATCCAAACTGTAGTTGGAGAATCAGTTCCAAAATAAGAGAATAGAGGCTCTTCTTCTATGATTGTTAATTCCGCACGACCATACTCAGAGTGAAGAGCTTTCTCAACAGTTCCACCAAGAGTTTGAACCATCAATTGAAGCCCATAACAAATTCCTAGAATAGGAATTCCCCATCCAAAAGTTTCAGGATCAATTAAAGGTGCATCTTCATCTGTAACGGAACAAGGTCCACCAGAAAGAATAATTCCTTTTGGGTTCATCGCTTTGATTTTATCTAACGAGATCGTACAAGGATGAATCTCACAATAAACTTGTTGCTCACGAATTCGACGAGCAATCAATTGAGTATACTGAGAACCAAAATCAAGAATAGCAATCATTCCGTTTAACTCTGAGGCAAAGGGTTAATCAATAAAAGAAAAAAACTGAAAAACAAAGAAACAATTAAAGAGAGCTTCCATAATTTGGAGCTTCCTCAGTAATCAAAACATCATGAACATGACTTTCTTTAAGTCCTGCATTTGAAATCTGAATAAACTGAGCTTGAGTTCGAAGTTCATCAACAGTATGTGAACCTGTGTAGCCCATACCAGCACGAAGACCACCCATTAATTGATGAATACTTTCTGATAAATGTCCTTTGTATGGTACACGTCCTTCAATTCCTTCAGGAACTAACTTAAGTTCTTCAACACCTTCTTGAGAATAACGATCACCACTACCAGCTTTCATAGCTCCAATCGATCCCATTCCTCGATATTGCTTATATCGTCGTCCTTGATACAAAATTACTTCACCTGGACTTTCATCAGTTCCAGCAAAAAGACTTCCTA
This sequence comes from bacterium, assembly GCA_051275585.1. Lineage (GTDB taxonomy): Bacteria > SAR324 > SAR324 > XYD2-FULL-50-16 > JBNMNM01 > JBNMNM01. The sequence goes on from JBNMNM010000182.1 coordinate 2,828, forward strand.
ACATTACACAGTTGGCACCAGCAGCAATGGCTTTTACAATATCACCAGAGTATTTGATTCCACCATCAGCGATAATTGGAACACCATGTTTTGCGGCTGCTTCAACACAATCAAAAATTGCCGTTACTTGTGGAACTCCAATTCCTGCAATGATTCGAGTTGTACAAATTGAACCAGGGCCAATTCCAACTTTAACCCCATCAGCACCAGCAGCAATCAAATCTTCTGTGGCGTGAGCTGTTGCAACATTTCCTGCAATAACTTCAAGTTTTGGGTAGATGGATTTAATTTTTTTCACAGCATCAAGAACATTTTGAGAATGTCCATGTGCAGTATCAAGAGTAATCACATCAACACCAGCATCAACAACAGCAGCAACTCGATCTAACATGTCATTTCCAACACCAATTGCAGCACCAACCATCAAACGACCATTTGTGTCTTTGCATGCTTTTGGGTATTTGCGAGCTTTCTCAATATCTTTAATGGTAATAAGTCCAGTCAATTCAAACTGCTCATTAACACAAAGAAGTTTTTCAATTCGATGTTTATGAAGAAGATGTTTTGCTTCATTAAGAGGAATCCCTTCACGAACAGTAACAAGATTTTCTCTTCCTTTTGTCATTACATTATCTACGGGTTGATCAAAATTCATTTCAAACCGTAAATCTCGATTGGTTAAAATCCCAACGAGTTCTTTATCTTGAGTAACAGGTACACCAGAGATATGATATTTCTCCATTAGCATAAGAGCATCCCTTACAGGCTGATCAGGACTAATAGTGATTGGATGAGTAATCATTCCACTTTCAGAACGCTTTACTCGATCAATTTCACTAGCTTGTTGTTCAATCGTCATATTCTTGTGGATAATTCCTAATCCACCTTCTTGTGCAATACAAATTGCAGTTCGTGCTTCAGTTACTGTGTCCATCGCCGCACTGATAATTGGAATATTCAGTGTAATATTTCGGCTCAACTTGGTAGTTGTGTCTACAGCACGAGGAAGAACATCAGATTTTGCTGGTAAAAGTAATAAATCGTCGAAGGTTAAACCCCTTCCTACAATACGCTCCTTGCCCATTAACTACTCCTTTACAAATATCTTTGAATCTCGGTAGGAAAACCTGTTCGTATTTAGCGAAAAAATGAAGAAAGGCTTTTTATCAATAAAATTGCCTATTTTCTAAAAAATTATTTTTAAAAATGATTTGTTGCTGAATTTAAAAAAAGCGTGGAAACTTCACTAACAATTTTTGATAAGAAATCAGATGAGATTAATGATGTGAGTTTACTGCTCTTAGTCTATTTTTGATAAACGGAAACCCTATCTCTTATCATTTTATCCGTCAACGAATATGAAGTGAGAAATGAATTTATCACACTTGAATCAAAGTTTTAGTAAAATTATTGATGAAATTCCTCATTCAAAACAAGAGGTTTGTTTTAGTTCGGTTGCAGGTGGTTCTAGCTCCTTCTTTATTTCTTTAATTCACCAAAGAGTAAATTCACCACTATTAGTTGTAGTTGATTCCTTTGAATCAGGAGAAAAACTTCTCCATGATATTGAGTTTTTTCGAGGAAAAGGAAAGGTAGATTTTTTTCCACATTGGGACATAATGCCCTATGATAATCTATCTCCTGATAAATCGGTCATTGCCAATAGATTAGCCACTTTATCAAATCTTTTATTAAAAAAATCTAATATTGTTATTACAACTCCAAATGCATTAATTCAAAAAATTATGCCTGTATCAGCATTTTTGAATTATACATTTACCCTTAAAATTGGAGAAGTATACCCTCGTGAAGAATTAATTCGCAAGCTTTGCAATATTGGGTATATTCGAGTTGATACAGTTGAAGAAATTGGTGAGTTTTCAATTCGTGGAGAAATTGTTGATATTTTTCCGTTAGGAAAAGTGCAACCTATTCGTTTAGATTTCTTTGATGATGATTTAGAAACAATGCGTTTCTTTGAAGTTGATTCCCAACGATCAAAGTTAGAAGTTGATAATGTATTAGTTCTTCCAAGTCATGAAATTATTTTTGATGAACAAAGTGTTCAACTCGCAGTCAAACAAGTTGCACAAAAAAAGGGAACTCTTAGTAGACAATTATTTGAAGTTTATGAAGAGCAAATTCAAACAGGAGTACCATTTCCTGGCGTTGAAAATTTCATTCCACTCTATTTTAAAGAGTGCTCTACTCTCTTCGACTATTTCCAAGATAACCCGCTCATTATTTTTGAAGATCGAGAACAAGTTCGACTAAGAAGTAATGATTATTTTCATGAAATTGCATCGGAATATGAATTATCAAAGCAACAAGATAATTTAACTCTTGATGTTAGTGAACTTTATTTAGATCCAACTCAGTTACAAGCTCAATTTAGCAAATACAAAACAGTTAACTTCCAAACACAAGGAATTGAGGATACTGCTGTAACAACAATCCTTCCTGTTTTAAGCAACGAAGGTTTACACTCTATTTCTATATCTAGTGAAAATAAGAATCAAAATCCAATCAAGAATGTTATCAACCAATTGATCCAGTGGCATAAAGAAGGTGCATTGGTTGCAATTGCGGCTAGAAATCAATCAGAAGCAGAAAAAGTTCGTCACATGATGATGGAACTAGACTATTCGGCTGAAATTGAAAAAGAAGTATCTTATGAAGATCGAACTCGATTTTTATTAGGAACCAGTCATAAAAAACAAGAAAACATCATCATCTTTGAAGACTTTATTTCTAGTGGATTCCGCTTCGTAAATGAAGTTGGTGAATCAAAAGTCATTTTTGTTTCTGATGAAGAAATATTTGGTCCTCGCCGAAAACAACGACGAGTTAAAAGATCTAGTTTAAAGCAGTTTTTATCATCACTTGGAAGTTTAAATGTTGGTGATTATGTTGTTCATGTTGAATATGGAATCGGCCAGTATGAAGGCTTAAAAAAGATTGAAATTCAAGATACATCTACAGACTACCTAGTTCTTAGTTATTTAGGTGGAGATAAAGTTTATGTTCCTGTAGAGAAATTCCATTTAGTTCAAAAGTTTTCTGGACTTGATACAAAACGTCCTCGACTAAATAAACTAGGTGAGAAGACTTGGAAAAAAACGAAGTCAAAAGTCCGAACTGAAATCATGGATATGGCAGATGATTTAGTAAAAATCTATGCCCAAAGAAGTGCTCAACAGGGAGTTTCATTCTCCAAAGATAGTACCATGATGGATGAGTTTGCTTTAACTTTTCCATATCAAGAAACAGATGACCAAGAACAAGCTATTCATGAAGTAATTTCTGATATGGAATCTACAAATCCAATGGATCGTTTAGTTTGTGGAGATGTTGGTTTTGGAAAAACAGAAGTTGCAATGCGAGCAGCATGTAAGGCTGCAATTGATAGTTATCAAGTCGGAATTTTAGTTCCAACTACAATTTTAGCTCAACAACAT
>JBNMNM010000183.1:0-6248 GCA_051275585.1 bacterium
AGTAAATAAGTATTTTATATCAATTTAAACCTTAATTTTCAATAACTTAGCCTTAATTAAATACTGGATTACTTTATCACTATTACTTAAACCGTTATTTTACGACATATTATTTTATAAAAACTATGGCCTAAATTTTAAGGTCAATTACTTTTCATGACTAAAAGAGCGTGTTCTCACTATTTAATTTCACACAAAAATAATTATGACTTCTGATATGATCACTGTACATTTAAAAAATGTCCTTGCTTATTAACTTTGATGGGAAAATAAAGTTTATTAAAGAATAATTGATCATAAAATATTGCTTGATTTTGATTTGCCTTAAATAGATGGTATTTCAATCTATACTAGTTTTTTGAAAAAATTCAAATGAATTCAAGCAGATTAACTAATTAATTTTATTGTTTATATTATTTTTAGAGCAAGGCAAATATGGGAAAATGTAGAGAAGGTTATTTAGTTGATTTTAAAAATCGAAAAATTTCGTATTGTTCATTTATTCCAAAAGGTTCTCCAAAAGCTCAACTGTACCTTCAACATGGTTTATCTGAAAATATTTTATCCTATTATCATGTAGCAGAAGCTCTTGCAGAACAAGGAATTGCTGTTCACATGATGGATTTGCCTGGACATGGCCGAAGTGATGGAACTCGTGGACATATTGATGATTTTCAAGATTTTGTAGATAATCTTGAATGGTTTATTCAAGTGAATCCAAATCAACAAATGAAAATACCTACGTTTCTTTTAGGTCACTCAATGGGAGGATTGATTGCAAAGCAATATTGCTTGAGAAATCAATCAGAAATAGCAGGTTTATTGTTATGTGCTCCTTTTGCTGGTCTTTCAAAGATGAAACGTTCCATTTATAATCAAATAGCACGATTACTTTCTTTACGTGATTCTGAATTATTAGTGTATAAAGGGGTTAACCCTCCTTCATTAACTAGGAATCCTGCAAAATGGCGAAACTATCGAAAAGACATTTATCGAGTGCGTTGGATCTCTCCAAAGTTTGTTTTAGAATTAATGAAAGCAGGGCATCAAATTCAACAAAAAGCAGCTTTTTTAACGTTGCCTGTCATTCTCTTTTTAGGGAAAAAAGATCGAGTCATTTCTGTGGAACAAACAGAGAAATTCTTTTTTAACTTGGGAAGTGAAGATAAAAATATTGTTGTTTTTACAGATGCATTACATGAACTTTTTCAAGAATTTGAATGTGACCAAGTTGTTCAACGAGTAGCTCGCTGGATTGATGATCATTTAGAAGTCTCTTACTAATTAATGAGGTGTTATGCTTATTCAAAGTAAAAAGGATTGGGAATTATCTGAGTCATCAGTAACTGATGAAAATACATATTGGAATCGAAGAGAAGTTCTAAAAAAAATGGGGCTAACTCTTGCAACAGCAGCAATTGCACCTCAATTTTTATTTGCAGCAAAATCAGGTTTTCCAACAAAATTAAATTCAAGTTTTAACTTACCAAAAAATTCGATTACAAAAGAAAAACTAGCAACAACCTATAATAATTTTTACGAATTCTCTACAGATAAAGGGGCAGTACATCGTTTAGCAGAAGGCTATGTGACTGATCCGTGGACAATTGAAGTTTCTGGTTTAGTTCAGAAACCAAAGAAATTTGATGTTGAAGATTTAGTAAAAAAGATAGGAATTGAACAACGAATTTATCGTTTTCGATGTGTTGAAACTTGGTCAATGATTGTTCCGTGGGATGGTTTTTCTTTAAAAAAATTATTAGCTTTGGTTCAACCTCTTAGTTCTGCAAAATATGTAAAGTTTACCAGCTTTTTTACTCCAAGTAATGCTCCTGGACAAAAATCACCATATTATTCTTGGCCTTATACTGAAGGGCTAACCATCCAAGAAGCTGAGAACGATCTTACTCTATTAGCTACTGGTATGTATGGAAAAGAGTTACCAATGCAAAATGGTGCTCCAATTCGTTTGATGACTCCTTGGAAGTATGGTTTTAAAAGTATCAAATCAATTGTGAAAATTGAGCTAACTGATAAAAAACCAAAAACTCTTTGGGAATCACTTGGACCAAATGAGTATGGTTTTTATGCGAATGTAAATCCAAATGTTGATCATCCTCGTTGGTCTCAGAAGCAAGAGAAACCACTAGGAAGTTGGTTCACAAAACAAAAAACGCAACTATTCAACGGCTATGGAAGTGAGGTTGCTCATTTGTATAAAGGAATGGATTTAACTAAATTTTATTAAGGTTGTTTGATTTGATTACTACTTTTATTTGGATTCTGATTGCATTTCCTCTGACAAAAATTCTTTTTCTTGGTTTTTTTCAAGATGCCTTTTTAGCAAATCCAACAGAATTTATTCTTCTGGAAACAGGAGAGGCAGGAGTACTTTTTTTAGTTATTACACTTTGGATTAGTCCTTTACGATCAATTCCTCCCATTTGGAAAAAAGTTCGATGGCTGGCGAAATATCGAAGGCGATTAGGACTTGCTAGTTTTGTATATATCCAAATTCACTTGATCTTTTTTCTCTTAGATAAATTATCAGGAGTTACCTCCTTACAAAGTGAAATATTGCGTCCATTTATCTTTTTTGGATTTCTTGGATATATCACTCTTTTGATATTAGCATTGACAAGCTCGAATCGTGCTATCAAAAAATTAGGTGCAAAACGATGGAAAAAACTTCATCGAATCGTTTACTTCACGGCTATCGTTGTTTTTATTCATATGATCTATAAAGAAAAAACAAGCCCAGTTTATGCATTAACGTTTTTTCTTCCTCTTTTACTTGGTGAGACTTATCGAGTAATTCGGTTTAGACAAAAATAGGAGATTTTTTTTTGACTACTTTAATTTCTGAGATTTATAAGCGTGCTGGAAATCATGTTTCATTTGAAATATTTCCGCCAAAAGGCCCAAAAGGTTTAAAACAAATTTATCAAACTATTGCAAACTTAAAAGATTTAGATCCTAGCTTTTTTAGTGTGACTTATGGTGCAGGTGGAAGTACTGCTGAAAAATCACTAGAAATTGCATCTGCGGTACAAAATCTAGCAGAAGTAACCTGTGTTTCTCATTTTACTTGTGTTGGAATGAATCAAGAACAAGTAAAAAATCTTCTTGATACCTATCATTTTCATGGAATTAATAATGTTTTAGCTCTTCGTGGAGATCCACCAAAGGGAGAAACAAGTTTTGTGAAAACAGAAGGTGGATTTGCTTATGCAACAGAATTAGTAAAATTTATTCGGAAAGAAACTTCTGATCTTGGAATTTTAGTTGCTGGATATCCTGAAGGACATCATGAAAATACTTCAGCAGAACAAGATTTTCAGTTTTTGCTTGATAAAGTAAATGCTGGAGCTGATGGAATTGTAACGCAGCTATTTTTTGAGAATAAATACTTTTTAGATTTTAAAGAAAAATTAGATAAAAATGGAGTGAATATTCCACTTGCAGCAGGAATTTTTCCAATTTCTAATTCAACTCAATTAGCTAAGATTAATGAGTTATCAGGTGCAGAAATTCCTTTAGCATTAAAACGAGGAACAGAGCGATTTGCAAATGATGCTGTAGAGATGGAAAAGTTTGGAACTGACTTTGCGATTAAGCAAGTAGAAGAATTGTTAAAAGAAGGTGTAAAACATTTTCATTTTTATACAATGAATCGATACTCACAAACTCGAAAAATTCTTTATGGTCTGCAAGAGCATTTTCCAAATTTGAATTTCAGTAGTTAAAAAAAAAGGATGCTTAAAGCATCCTTTTTTATCCTATATTTTCCTTCTTATCAAAATCATCTCCAAACTCTTGAGCAAGCTTGCTTCGTTTTATTTTTAGTCTTTCTAAGCATTGATTTAAGATAATTCCAATTCTTGTTTGATCCTGAGCCATACTAATTTTTGGCCAAGTAGCTCTCTCTCCAAGAAGAACAAACTGAGAGACTTCTTTATGAGTTAAGTTCGAGATTACTTTACTATAATATTTAATTTCAAATGGAGGATGAATTGTAATATCACCATGATATTGCTGGTTCATAATTCCATGAAATTTATTTAATACTTGGTATGCAAAATTAGAATCAACATTATCTAACACAAGATCAATCATCTGACTTGAGCGATGTTGGATTTCTGATTTTACTAATTTACTGACAATACTTCCAATACCTTTTTTCTTTTTATAATGAGACATAAAAGGAATTACATGTGGATTTGTTTGACTAACAATAAAATGATTCACATTGTATAATTCACTTAATCGCTTAAGTGGTAAATCATGTGAGATTGAGCCATCAATCCATTTTACAGAAGCCTTGTATGGAATTGATCTTCCATTACGATCTTTCGCTGTGAGCATTACTGGTGGGAAAAGTCCAGGAACCGCACTCGAAGCTAAACAGGCACTCCAAAGCATTAAATGAGGACTTGTTAAATAATTTAACAAGCGTGGCATTTGATTTTTTAAGTATGGAGAAACTGTAATATTTACAATCCTTCCTGTTTTTTCGTATGCCTCTTGAAAGGTATAATCTCCAGCATGTTTTTTAATAAACTTTTCAAGCAGAGTATTGTTCATAACTGCTTTTTGTTGAAGCATTTCCCTCATGCTCAACATTTCCCAAATATTTTCGTTAAAAAACTTTGGGTTTTCTATAAAATTATAAATTTCATCATTGCTACTAGTACCAATAAGTCCAGAAACCATTGAACCTGCACTAGAACCTGACAAAACTTGAGGAAGTAAATCTTGATCAAGAAAAGCCTTTAAAACACCAAGATGAAACAATCCAAAGGTTGCACCACCACTAAGAAGTAGTGCTGTTCGTCCAAAACTCTGAGCCGTTTCTTCAAAAAAGCTTAACTTTTCATGAAAAGGAAACGATTTAAATTCATTGTCACAAAGATAAACAAGAGTATCCTCTACAGTATCAATGTAATCATCAATGAGATATTTTGTTCCTGTAAATGTTTTTGAATAAAGTGCTGGATTTGCAAGGTTTCCTAAGTTTCTAAGTAAACCTTCTCGTAAAGAGTAAACAAGTTGCCCAATATCGTTTTTAGCTCGACAGTTTTGAATATGATTTAAACGTTGAAGAATTTGTTCATAATCATAGAATTTTGATTCTCTTGTGGCTTTCCATTCGTTATTGCCAACAAGTCTATCTAATTCTAGGGCTGCATCATGCCACGTTGTATAGTCTCTGGCGTGTTGCATTTGTCGAATACATCGTTTTACTTTTGGGTTCTTTAAATGACTTTTTTTTATAACCAAGCTAATCCCTCCTCATAACCAATCTATTCAAAAAAGACATACATCTTGATTTTTATATGCAATTTATATGATAAACTGCTCAAAATCTACACTAAATTACAAACATCTTGAATTATGCTTGTTAGAAAAAAGGATTTTGCTTTTTCTCAATTCCAATTTGAGTAAGATCTCCATGACCAGGAATTACTTTTGTATCACCATCTAACGTGAATAATCGGTTCTTAACACTTTTGATAAGCTGGTCAGAGTCACCACCTGGAAGATCAGTTCGGCCAACCCCCATTTGAAACAAAGTATCTCCTGAAAACATCGTTCCAGTATTTTCAAGATTGAAACAACATGAGCCTGGGCTATGTCCTGGAGTATGAAGAACTGTTAGTTTTGTATTTCCGAAAGCTAAGAACTCTTCATCTTGTAAATGGTGATCAATTTTAGTGGTAGAATTTTGAGGTGGAACACCAAACCATTGACACTGTTGACCTAAATTTTCCCAGAGGAAAAAATCATCTTTGTGCATTGCAACATATAAACTACTTTCTTGTTCTGCACGTAATGATGTTGTAACTTCATCAGTTGCTAAACAATGATCAAAATGAGCATGAGTATGGATAATCCATTTCACGGTAACATTTCGCTTTTTTAGTTCAGCAAGAATTTTTGTAGCTTCTCCACCAGGATCAACAACAATTGCTTCTTTAGTATTTTTACAAACAATAATCGAGCAGTTACAACCTAGAGGTGCAACTGGAAAGGTGGTGATATCAACTTCGCTCATAGAACTAGTAGGAGTAATAAGTTTTATTTGTATTGAATTTTTACAGTAGGAAATGGATCAATTTCCACAAACTCAATCAATGATTTAAGAGGATAATAATGGAATATCGAAATTTAGGAAAAACGGATATTAAAGTCAGTAGTATTTGTCTTGGGACAATGACTTTTGGGGAACAGAATACTGAAAATGAGGC
>JBNMNM010000184.1:0-6225 GCA_051275585.1 bacterium
CCCATCCATTGAGAGAGGGTTTCCTTTTGGAATTCTGTTGGATTTGCCTTCATTCGTTTTCCAGTAAGCATCTTACTTCTCCAAGGAAGAAATTAGTTGTTGTTTAAAGAAATATAGTACCACACGAATTAGAAAATTACTAGTAATATAAAGTACTTAAGTCGCTTTTTGGTTTATTTAAAAAAGAGGACTAAAGGTTTCAATTTTGGCTTTTCTTTGTCCCGCCCCTAAAGAAGCGGGTTTGCGAAAAGCACTTCGATCAAAAAGAAAAAAAATCAGATTTTATTTTAAATTTTTAATCACTAAATTGCATTTCATATAATCGGTGATATTCACCTTCTTTCTCTAATAACTCTTTATGATTTCCTGACTCAACAACCTCTCCATTGCTAAGAACATAAATCATATCTGCATTTTGGATTGTTGATAAGCGATGAGCAATCACAAGGGTAGTTCTATTCTTCATCAAATTTTCAATTGCACCTTGGACTTCTCTTTCTGACTCTGTATCCAAAGCTGATGTAGCTTCATCAAGAACAAGAATAGGAGCATCTTTGATTAATGCCCGAGCAATTGACAAACGTTGCCTTTGCCCTCCTGAAAGCATAACTCCTTTTTCTCCAATTTCTTGCTGATATCCATTAGGAAGATTATTAATAAAACCATCAGCATATGCTGCTCTTGCCGTTTCCTTAATACTTTCTTCAGTACAATTAATATTTCCATACGAGATATTATTTTTAATATTATCATTAAAGAGTATGGTTTCTTGTGTAACTACAGCTATTTGAGCTCGTAAACTTTTTAATTGTACATCACGAATATCTCGTCCATCAATTTTAATTGATCCATGTTCTTGGTCAATATCAAAAAATCGAGGAATTAAATTTACTAATGTTGTTTTTCCACTTCCACTTGAACCAACAAAGGCTGCAACAGTTCCAGCAGGAATCGTAATATCAATATTGTTCAGAATAGTATGCCCAGGATCATAAGCAAATTTATCAATTTTGATTTGAATATCACGAGTGATTGGAGGTAACGCCTTTGCATTTTCAATATCATGAATTGGATTATCTGTATCAATAATCTCAAAGACCCGTGCGGCGGCTGCACTTCCTTCCTGCAACTTTAATGTGAATCCATTAAATTTCTTAATTGGTTCATTTAACATGAAGAAAGAAACTAAAAAAGATGCAAAGTCACCGCCTGTTATCGTACCATGGATGATAAGATAACCTCCATAAGTCAAAATAACAGCACCACAAGTTGCTCCAATTAGCTCAAGAGTAGGGGTTGAGTATGATGAAATTCGAATTGAACGAAGAAAATATTTGTATAATTTATTATTTTCTTTCGCAAATCGAGAAATCTCATACTTCTCCATATTAAAAGCTTTAACAACTCGAACACCTGTAATCGTTTCAGTCAAAAGAGAAGTTAATTCTCCATATTTGTCTTGACGTTTTGTTGTAATTTTTTTGTTTTGTCGTCCAAATTTTGCAATTAGAAATGCTGCTATAGGAAGAAGCACTAATGTCACTAAAAACAATTGCCAGCTTCGATAAAGCATTAAGCCAAGCAAGATAAAAATTTGTGGTAAATAACTAAATGGACCTGTAATTGCTGTAATAATTGCCTGATTTAAAACCTCTAAGTCCGTAGTAAAACGGGAAATAATATCACCTGTAGATTTTTTATTAAAAAATGCTGTTGGCAAAAAAACCACTTTCGAAAAAAGTTGATTTCGTAATTCTCGAATTACTTTTTGCCCCAGCGAATTCATTAGGTAATTTTGTCCATAATACGAAATTCCTTTGATTAGAAAAATCAGGACAATTGCAACACCAATTAAAACAAATTTTTCTAATTTTGGAACTTTTCCAGAACCTAAAGAATCAACTACATTTTTAATATATTTTGCAGGAGCTACTGTTGATAAAGAATAACCGAGCATGCAAAGCATTCCAAAGAAAAAATGCTTTTTATAATGTGATACTAATTTTAATAGCCTAATAATTTCTTTCATAAAAACCGAGTAAATACTGAATGGGGTCTCTTAAACATGTAAACACATGAAACAAGATCTCAATTTCGCATCCTAGTTTAAGTTCCATCTTGCGTCAACTAAACGGAAAACTATTATTTAACAAATAAAATCAATAATTTAAATAAAGATTAAATTAATCATGATTGCAAAAGTTGCTTTAAAAATTCCTTATTCTGAACCTTTTGACTATCAAATCCCTGAAAATTTCAAAACTCTGGTTACTTATGGTAGTCGAGTTGTTGTTCCTTTAGGAAAAAGAATTGTTCATGGTGTTGTTGTTGATATTGTTTCCCATTCACAATGGAAAAAATTACGTGCAATTCAGGATATTTTAGAGGAACACCCTTTATTCTCTCCATCAATGTTGGCTTTTTCAAAATGGATTTCTGATTATTACCTTTGTAGTTGGGGAGAAGTTTTAGATGCAACACTGCCTTCAGGGTTAAATATTAAGGTAGAAAAGCAACTTCATGTCCATGATACTCATCCTGAATGGAAAAAATTACGTACTAAAGAAAAAGAGTGGCTTCTTATTCATAAAAACTACTCAGAACAAAAAATATTGGATGGAATAGAAACATCATTATTTCAAGGACTTTTGCATGATGCGTTACAAAAAAAATTAGTAACATTTGACTTTGTATTCTTAGGGAAAAAACAAACACGCCCTAAAGAAAAATTTTATTATCTTATTAATGAAGACCCTGAAAAACCTCTTAGAAAAAATACAAAATCACGAAAGATCTTTGACCTTTTAAAAGAAAAAAAAGAAATTTCTCACGCTGAAATTCTTGCAACAATTAAATCTCCACAACCAGTCATAAAACAATTACTCGATGCAAAAATCGTTGAAATTAAAGAAGTTTTAAAAGAGGAGCCATTACTTAAAGAAACATCACCAGAACCTTTTTTTGATTTAAATGAGGAACAACAGTTTGCATTTAATAAAATTCATGAATCTATCAAGAAAGAACAATTTCAAACATTTGTTCTGCATGGTGTAACTGGAAGTGGAAAAACTGAGGTTTACTTGCATAGTGTAAGAGAAACACTGGCAATGAATAAAACGGCTCTAGTTTTACTTCCTGAAATTTCGTTAACACCTCAAATTGTTTCTCGTTTTCAAGAGCGATTCGGAAATCAAATTGCTGTGCTTCATAGTCGAATGAGCGATAAAACTCGTTTTGAACAGTGGTGGAAAATAAAAAATAAAAAAGCCAGTATTGTTATTGGAGCCAGATCCGCTATTTTTGCTCCTTTAGAAAATATTGGATTGATTATTGTTGATGAAGAACATGATGCATCATTCAAACAAGCTGATTCTCCTCATTATAATGCAAGAGATTCTGCTGTAAAACTTGCTAGTGACTTTAATGCATCTATTATTTTAGGTTCTGCAACTCCATCTGTAGAGTCATTTCAAAATGCAAAAAACTCAAGATATGAATTACTTATACTCAAAGAACGAGCAAACCAAGCTCAACTTCCAACAATTGAGACGATACACTTAAAGAATGAACCACGCCAAGCTGGAGTCTTTTACCTATCACAAAGGTTGATTCGATCTCTCAAAGCAAATTATGAGAAAGGAAAGCAAGCTATTCTATTTCTAAACCGACGTGGTTATGCTTCTTTTTTATCATGTAAGCATTGCGATGTGCCAGTCACATGTAAAAATTGCAGTACGGCAATGACATGGCATAAAAAACAACAAGAATTAATTTGTCATTACTGTTCGTTTGCTATGAAAAAACCTCATGAATGTGATTCATGCCATCATTCAGCATTCAAAGAAGAAGGAATCGGAACTCAAAGAGTAGAAAGAGACTTAAAGATTCTTTTTCCACAAGCACAATTTTTGCGAATGGATCGAGATACCATTGCAAAAAAAGGAGAATTAGAATCAAAACTAGATGCCATTAATCAAGGAAAGGTTGATTTTATTGTTGGTACTCAATTGATTAGTAAAGGCCATGATTTTCAGAATATTGGTTTAGTTTCAATTCTTCTTGCAGATATGTCGCTTAATTTACCTGATTTTCGATCATCAGAAAGAAGTTTCCAATTAATTTCACAAGTTGCTGGACGTGCAGGGCGTGGTGAGGGAGAAAAAGGAATAACCATTATTCAATCTTACAATCCAAATCATATTGCAATTCAAACTGCTAAAAACCATGATTTTATTCGTTTTTTTGATTCAGAAATTCAAATCAGAGAAATTCTTAGAAATCCTCCTTTTTATAGAATGATACTACTTAAAATTAGTAGTATTGATGAAAAAAAAGCACGAACTACAGCATTTGAATTAGAAAATTATTTAAGACAGGCAGCTTTATCGTTAGGAATTGAGCTTTTAGGACCAATTGAAGCACCAATCCATAAAATAAATAATCGCTATTTTTGGCAAGTTCTTTTGAAACATCAAAATGGGAAGATTGTACGGCAGTTTTGCCAGAATGTATTTTTAGGAAGGAAGGGTTGGAAACCAACAGCTCAAGTACGATTGAGTATTAATGTAGATCCATACAACATGTTATAGCAGTTAGATAGAAAACCTAACTGCCAATCTATTTTTACTGTTGTTGGATAATACTACCAGAATTCATATTCATACGAATTCTTTTTTGTCCTTTTGGAATATCAAAAGGAATAACTGCGAGGCCTGCACCAACATTATGAAATTCTTCTCCATCCATAAGAGCTACAATTTCAGCACTTCTGCGTTGATAATCTTTACGATCAAGAGGTTTTACTTGAATTCTTACACGAGCATAACCACGTGAATTTAAGTAAACATTGTTTGGAAAAATAATTTTATCAGAGTTTGCAGAGAAATGAACCTTGCCTCTTTTATAGAGGTTACGTTTGGTTTTTTCATTTTGGAGTTGAAGTGTAACATAGAAATAAGTACTGCGGTTTTTTTTGCGGAAAGTAATTTTTTTCGTAGAAGGACGAACTAGCACTCTGTATGGAATGCGAGTAATTTTCTCTCGAATTGACCCTTTCTTGTCAATACCAGAAATCATTCTACCAGGTTTCAGTTCAATTTTTTCATTATCATTTTTTACTGAAATTAAACCACTTGATAGACTAACTGATGACTTTGAATTTCTTTCCGAAATCCGAAGCATTGTTCCTTTAATTCCAATTGTTGCTGTTGGAGTTTTAATTTGTGTATTTGTTTGACTATTCTTAATGAATTTTCCCCACATGGAGCCTAATTTCATAAAGAATTTATAACGAAAACTCCGTTTTGCTCCATTAGATTCCTTTGCTTCTTCAATTAAGAAACGTGTATTCTGAAATAATCGAACTTCACTTCCATCTCGAAAAACAATAGAGACTTTAGTTCGTTTTCCAGTTTTTACTAAATCACCATTTCTTAAAATTAGGCCATCTCGTCCACTAATAGTACTGCCTGTACTTCTTAAATGAACAGAAACACTACCATTCATTTTTCCGAGGCTAGCAACAGCATCAGAATAGGCATAAGCCGTTGAGGAGATGAAAAAACAACACAGTATCCCGCATAATAGCTTCACTATGATATTTTCAACCTTCATGAAAACCCCCTGGTTTAATTAATATTTTGATATCTATCAGATAAAAAATTCAAAAAAATAAAACTAATTTTTGAAAGTTATGCAATAGATATGCAGGAATACTATTTTCGATTTTTGGCATAAAGAGATCTATATTACTAGATATATTTCCAAAACAAAAATTATCTGAATATCTTTATAATATAGATTCAATTTGATACTCATTATCTTCTACTTTTTCACCACTAACCGAAACAATATGATCACACTGTTGAAGTAAAGAAGGAAATAAATTAACCCATTCAATTAAGGTTAAAATAGAAGAATTATTAATGCTCTCAAAAACACCTGTTCCATACAAATCATCTTCATCTTCAATGCGATAAAGATCATAATGGTGAATCTCAATATTATCACTATGATAGATATTACAGTAGCTAAATGTAGGACTAGAAATTTGGTTTTTAAATTGTGGATCAAGTTTTTCAACCCACTGTTGTACTAGATATGTTTTTCCCGCACCTAAATCTCCAATTAAGCCAAAACACTGTCCTTGAAGTTTTAATAAATGAATTTCACTTAGTTGTTGAATGATTTCTTGGAATTTCATAGTCAGAATTTAAATATTAAATA
>JBNMNM010000185.1:0-6224 GCA_051275585.1 bacterium
TGACTTGGAAACTCGCAGATATCTTGATTCATTCGATAGGTGATATCCAACATGACTTTTTGAGTTTCATCATAATACTGAAGCAAGTGTTCTAGTATTGAATGACGAATATCAAAACTTGTATTTCCATTCTCTTCTGATTTTGTCTCTCCATATTTGGCTGTAACAATAGGAGGCAATTGATTGATATCTCCTAGAAAAAGGAAATTGCCCTTTCCATAAATCAGACTGAGAAGTGCTTGTGGAACTAAAACCTGAGACGCTTCATCAAAGATCACCCAATCAAAAAATTGAGGGAAATTTTCATTTTTACTATCAAAGAGACGATAAAATCCATAGCCTGTTCCTCCAACCAATACATAAGGAGAATTAAGAAGATCTTTTGAATGATCTGAGTATTCAACCTGAAATAATTCTTCTGAATTAATCTCTTCCTGATTGTTTGATCCCCATTTAATACATCTTGCAGGAAAGTCTCGAAGTTGATGTTCATTAAGCAGGTTTACTACTTTTTGCAATACGCCATTAATTGCCTGATGAGTCAACGCACTAACTGCAATCCGCAATGGTTGGTGTGTTTCTTTTGCATGAATAAACATGGCAATTAGAATCCAACCCAATAAATGAGTTTTTCCCGTTCCTGGTGGCCCTTCGATTAAACTCAGTTTGTGTTGAAAAGGAAGTTGAAGTGCTTTTTTCTGAGACTCATTTAGTCCTGTAATTTGGCCTTCATGATCTAACCAGTGTGTTATCCATTCCTGATTTTTTTGACGTTGTTTCTCCTTCCATTGTCCAAATAATAATAAGGTTAATGAATGTAATTCACCTTCTCCAAATATTTTTTGAACCAAATGTATTATTTTAGGCGTGTTCCAGTCTGTACTATCTTCTTCTAGTGAATATCCAATGGAAGAATTTAATGTAGGTTTTCCTTTTCTAGAACGTATTGCAAGTGTTCCTTCTGTTGAATTAATCGAAGTTAAAATCACAGGAAAACCACTTTGCAGATCAGAAATCCCAATAGGAACTAGTTTTAAAAAGTCGCCTTCACGAAACTTTGTAAGAGCCTCTTTATTCCTCATAGTAAAATTCAGGGCAAAGTGACCCTCTTCATCCAAAGATGTACCTGTAAATTGGATTGACCCAATGGAACGAAAACGCTCCACCCTTTCAGGTAGTGTGAGTTGCTGTAACTTTTGAATATCTATTGTTTTATGAGTTTGCTCTGTAGTTAGTAAGTGAGAATATGCGGAGTATAAAACGTTTTCTGTTTTTATACGTTGTATTCTTGTCCAATCGCTTTGAAGATTTTCCTGAGCAAGAGACCAGAGCTTTGTAATAATTTCTAGGCAGTTGTTAAGGAATAAATCCAAATCACTTTGTTCTGATTCACTCGTAAAATATTGAATATCATGGAACAAACTTGTTGGATCTTTTTCAACGTTTTGTTGTAAAAAATAGCTAACTGAAAATAGATTAATTGATCCAGAAATAGGTAAATAAAAATGTTTTTTGAGAACCTGTTTCAAATCAGTCCAATAAGAATGAGAAGCATCCCATTGATACTCTGGAAATGCAGTATTTAACCAAATTTTATCATTTTCAGATTCAGCCCAGCTTTTAAGTGTTTGTCTTGTGTTATTTCCAAAATATACAAGATGAGGTTCTTTATCAAAGCAGGAGTTGCTTTCCCAAAACTGTAAAAATTGAGAAGAGAAACTTTTCCAAATTATTGATTTTTGTTCATCATTCTCAATTTTCCAGAATTGAACTTCTGTTTTTTCATATTTAATTACCTTCCATCCCAAAGCAATTGGTTGGTAAGAAAATGGATCATTCACAACATGAAGTAGGATAACTGTGTCTATATTTTCAGGAAATAATCGAGTATTTCTTTGCTTAAAAATTATCTGATTTTCTTGGAAAGTTTGGACTCGTTTTTTTAATGATTCTTTTTGTTGCACACTAAAACGGTTCTTATCTTCCTCTTTGTTTTGCTCTAAATATAACCCCAATTGTTGAATAGTATTGAGTTCTAGTGATTTCAGTATTTGAGATTCACCCTTTGTTATTTGAGGAAGAAACTGAATATCTTCATTTTTTAGAGCATTTTGATAACAAAATTCAAAACGAGAGCAAGTGGTACAATGCCTTTGAAGTTGGTAGGTCGTTTGATGAAATGGTTGTGAAAGGCTATTTGACAGGTTCTTCAAAAGAAAAGGAAATGTTGCTAAGTATGAAGAAATATCAAATGAATGAGATGTAAATAGTATTTCTTCATCAACAGAAGGAAGAAGCAAAAAACCAGTGTTGGCAATTTCCACTTCCAAAGGAAGTTTTTGTGAGTGGACTAGCTCCTTTAACAGCCAGCTATAAAAAGAAATTTGCCACTGGTAATGATAATGAGGTGAAGAACTATGTTTTATATCCCCAATCTCTAGAATAATTTTTCCATCTTTTTTATTCATTCGGATTAGGTCAGGAATTCCAGTCGCACTAATCAGAAAAGGAAATTCTATTGTGTTAATTTGCTCTAGTAGAAAAACTCCCTGTGAAAGATAAATAATATCTTCTGAATTGATTGTTGCTATTTTTTCGATTGATTCCTGAAACCTTTCTTGTAAAGAAAGACGTTCACCTGAAATACTAAGTTCTTCCAATTCCCATAACGTTATTTCATCCTGATTTTTCAGAAATTGCAGTACTTGACGCTCAAATAACTTTCCTTGTTCAATTCGATGAGACTGCAATTGTTCATCATCAATATATTGAAATATTTTTGGGGAATTTGGAAGGAAGTTAGAACAAAACCAGCGTTCACATTGCTGGTGACGAAAATACTCACCAATCATAGAACCAGTTAATGGTCGGCTGTGATAATCATTAGGCAAATTAAATATTTGTTCTTGTGTTGCCCATCGTTTTTTTTCCCAATCAAGTAAAGATAACTCTGGTAGAGAAATATCAAGAATATCTGTTGTAAAAGTATTTTCAGATTTAATTGAAATAGGAATCAAATTACCAGAAATAATTTTTGAGGATTTTTCTAAATAACATTCAAAATACTCTATCAATCTTTCATCAAAAAGAAATCCACTCAACTCTTCAATAAATAAGTAAGATGGCAATGCACTGGCAAAGCTGTTTAGAGGGAATAATACAGATAGAATTTTTGAGTTTTTTTTCGTCCAAAAAATAAAGTCTTCTTTGTTTAATGGAAGTTGAAGTTGTTGAAAATCAATTTCTAAAGAACTAGTTACTCCTATTTCATCTGATGAAATAGAATGTTCTTTTTTATTCCAGTGTGGTTGTTCTCGAATGCTCCATTCAAGAATCAAATTCCCTGTAGCCCCTAGAAAAGTACGATAACGATATAACCCTGTTGCAGATAACGTAACTTCAATTTGATTTTCAAGAACTGCCGCTTGTTGATCAATTTTGAGTTCATGATTGATTAAGTCACGAGTTCTAGAAAAAAGCCCTGAAAAATCCTTATTATCTTCAGTATTTGCTGACTTCAATAATTTCTTCATGGATTGAGCAATCTCAAAAGAGACACGGTTTCCAGCTCCAAGCCATACAATTTCCTTTTCATCAATTTGGTTTGTTGGTTCTGCAAATACATGTTTTTTTTCTTTTTCATCCTCAATATCTAAAATTCGAATGCGTTTTCCTGCTAAATAAACTCGATCACCTAAATCAAGTTGTTTTACAATTGATCTGGGAAGATCAGCAATAGCCTCTTTTTTTAAAATGAGCGTAAAATTTTCTTCTGTTTCTGGAAAATTATTCCAGATTTTATATTCCAAAAGAAGGTTTCTATAACGCCATCCACCTTTAGATATTCCTTTGACCTCTGTTTCTCTCAACCATCGGTCTTTCTGCATTTTGTAAAAAATATCTTCCAAAGTTTTTTGATCATTAAAAAACAAATCTTGCAAAGCTGGTAGAGAAATTCTTTTTTTCTCATACAAACAAGAGAGTACTTGTTGAACCAAAACACTTGGTTGAAAACGATCCGTTAAAGAATCAACAATTCCTTTTTTTGCCAGTTGCAATAAACCCAAAAAACGGAGTGTTTGCTCTCCAGCTTTTTCACCTCTGCAAATTCCCCAAAATTGAATTTTTTTCTGCCGACGATTAGCACGACCAATCCGTTGCAAAAAAGAGGAAACATTGTCAGGAGGTTCAAAAAGAATAACTGCATCAACATCACCAACATCAATACCAAGTTCCAGCGTGCTTGTTGTAATACATAAGGCATGATCTTCCTTACGAAATCGGTCTTCAACGACTTTACGTCCTTTGCTATTTAGGTTGGAATAATGAACCGCAGTAACATCTTTAAAATAACCTTTTTTGCTGATGATCGAATAGAGGTGGTCACAACGTCCTCTACTATTGGCAAAAAGAAGAATTTTTTTATATTCCCATTGTTTATAAAGATGATCAAGCAAGGCTGTTAGCTCTTGTTCTTCATTTTTAAGGTGAATTACAGAAGGCTGAATTTCTCTTTGAGTGGATTCAATGACTCTTTCTGTTTCTGGATGGAATTGGAAAAAATGAAGGACTTTTTCAATATCAGGGATGGTGGCAGATAAAGCAATTTTTTGTAATTTTGTAACTCGTTTTTCAAGACGTTTTAATAGATAGGAAAGGTGTGTGCCTCGGTATTGATGAATATAGGGGTGAACCTCATCAATAATCACCATCCGAATCCGAGATGCAAAATTCCGCAATTGAGAATTATGACTTCCTAGCATCACATCCAAAGATTCTGGAGTCGTAAGCATAATATCAGGACGCTCACCACCAGAGCGTTTGAGATCCCCTGTTCGAATCGAAAAATTTAGTTGAAGCCGTTGTGTAAGAATAACTTCAAAGCGACGCTTCAAATCCATAGCAAGGGCACGAGTCGGAACAAGATAAAGTACTGCCTCATTTCTACCAGAACGAATGACCTTTTCAATACAAGGAGCAAGAACAGCTTCGGTTTTTCCAGAACCAGTTCCTGCTTGTAAAATAACATCCTTCCCTTCAAGGATTGGATTGATTGCTTTTTTCTGAATTGATTTCAGTTGAGTAAAACTTCCATAAAAAGCACGATATGTATTTGGAAGTAATAATAATGGAGAACTGGAACTATTGAGGTAAGTCATGTAGTAAGCGAAGTGCTATTAGTTTGTTCATGAGAACATATTTCAGATCTCATTATTGACATTGATTCTTGTTTTGAATAATTTTTAGTTTCTGCTAATGTGCCTGATTGATTAAACAATATCAACTAGCAGCTTCATTTGACTTGAGACCTTAACAATATAGGATTGGAGATAATATGAAATGGCAAGAAATACGAACTCGATACCCTCATCAATGGTTACTTCTTGAAGCAATGGAAGCTCATACCGAATCTAACCATAGAGTTGTAGAGCAGTTTTCTGTAATTAATACCTACAAAGATTCAAGTAATGCAATGGAATCATATTCTAAAATTCATCAAAATTCACCAGATAGAGAACTATATATATTTCATACAGATAAAGAGAATATTGATATTCTAGAAAGACAATGGTTAGGGATTAGAAAATGAAAATACGAATTGAAGAAGGTTTGCCTTTTGTTACGATTTCTTTATCACATGGAAAAAATAAAATTGAATTGAAGCAAGTAATTCTTGATACTGGATCAGCAGGTACCATTTTTAAATACAGCAAAGTTAAATCTATTGGAATTCAACAAAGTACAGATGATGAAGTTCATCGTATAAGTGGAGTTGGAGGAAAGGAGTTTGTGTTTGCTAAACAGATTGATCAGCTTGTACTTGGTGATGTGATAGTTAAAAATTTTGAAGTTGAGGTTGGTGTAATGAATTATGGCTTTCCAATTGATGGTATTCTAGGTTTAGATTTTTTATCAAAAATTGGTGCTATCATTGATTTAAAAAAGTTTGAAATTCACATATAAGAGATCTCTCAAAATAAAGTTGTTTTAGAAAGACAATGGTTAGGGATTAGAAAATGAAAAAAAACAAGGATCAGGAACTAAATGCTAAAATAGAGAAAGCCCTTAAAGATCATCCCCAGAACTGGGAAAAGGAAATGGAGAAAATTGGATTTACTTGGTTTCCAGATGATTATAGTGAGACTGAAGTCGAAGAGGAGGAACAGACTAAACCTCTTACTCTCAATCAAGAATTTTTAGTTGCATATTTTGAGGGTCAAGTT